>JAMOBE010000193.1:0-3025 GCA_039908285.1 Alphaproteobacteria bacterium | reverse complement strand
TCCCTCTCCCCCTCGAGGGGGAGAGGGCCGGGGTGAGGGGGTGGGGCAGGCGGCACCATCTCGGGAGCTTCACGCCCCCCTCACCCAACCCTCTCCACCCTGAAGGGGGGGGAGAGGGCTTTTTACGGTCATGCTGCCGATGCATATTCAGCCTCTCAGAACAGCCCCTCCAGCAGGGCCTTCTTTTTCCGCTTGATGATCGGGGTGTCGCCCTCGGTGGTCGGGCGGCCCAGCGCCTGGTTCTCACGCAGCCGGGTCATTTCCTTCTCAGGGTCAACCTCCGGTCCGCTGACGTCGTTGCGGCGCCAGGGAATCATGTGGTCGGCCAGGGTGCGCTGCTGCTCGATCAGCGCCTTGTTCTCGTCGTTGACGATGCGGCGGATATCGGGGATGGCCGCCTCGGTGCCGGCCTGCCGCAGGAAGGCCAGCTCGCCGACGCTATGCCTGTAGGGCACCATGTCAGCCGTGGGAGCGGGGCGCTTGCCGAGGATGATCTCCATGGCCTGAAGACGCGGGTTGGGCTCCTGGGGACGGGAGAGGCCGGGCGTCGGGGTCGGCAGATCGAACTCGGTCGGCACCGCGAGCGGCGCCCGCGAGACCACGGTGAACTCGTCGGGCGCCTTCTTGTCGAGTCCCGCCATCCTGCGCAGGTCGCTGCACCCGGAAAGGGCGGCGGCCACGACCATCAGAACTGCGATAGTGGAACGGGCCGGTTTCCGCAAGACACCCTCCTGTGATCGAATGATCAGTGGGCCACGACCGGCGACATGCTGTCCACCAGACGTAGAAGACCGTTGCACACCCGCCAGATGACGCCGGTGCTGAGGAACAGGTCGGTGGAATTCGACACCTCGCCAATCTGCACGAAATAGCCGTTGGTGACCACGTTGATGGTGATGCGGGCGGTGTCGGAAATGACATAGTGGGTGCGGGCATGATACACCGCCTCCACCAGCTTGCGACCGAGTTCCCGCGCGTCGTCGAGGGTCAGCGTCAGGATGCGCGGTGCGAGACGGGTCTCGTTGAAGCCGAACACGGCGTCGATGCAGACCCGGCCCTGCCCCTCGGACGACAGCAGCAGGTGGGTGACCGCCTTGCCGTCGGGGAACAGAAAGGCCCGCTCGTCCATGGCGACCTGGACGTCGAGGGGCTGTCGGTTGGGGAGTGCTGCCGTATCCATCGGGGGTGAACTCTCACGAACCATCGCGGTTGTCAATGGGTCAGGTTCAGTCCAGAGCCGCCACCCATGGCAGTTCGCGGTATCGTCCAGCGTAGTCGATACCATAGCCGACGACGAACCGGTCGGCGATGGTGAAGCCGACGAAGTCGGCGGTTCCCGGCACCTCCCGCCGTGACGGCTTGTCCAGCAGCACGCACAGCCACACCGGTCCCGCCCCGGCCTCCTCCAGCGTCCGGCGCACGAACGCCGCCGTTCGCCCCGAATCCAGGACATCGTCCACCACCAGCACCGGCATCCCCTTCAGTCCCTCCGGCAGGGCGCCGACGGATTTCACCACGCCCGAGCTGCGCGTGGCGTCGCCATAGCTTTTCAGGGTGACGAACTCGACCCGTGGCCGCGCCCCTCGCCGCGCCATGGCCCGCGCCAGATCGGCGACGAACACGAACGCCCCGTTCAGGACCCCGAGCAGCAGGAACTCACCCGGGAGAACCGCGGCGATCTCCTCGGCGAGTCCCTCCACCCGCCGGGCGATGGCGGTCTCGTCGAACAGCATATCGAGAACGGCGGACCTGGCGTCATCGGACATGGTCACTCTCCACTCTCCTGTTCGCCAATCTCCCGCACCACGGTCAGGATATCCTTCAACTGTGACACCATCGAGCCCTTGCGCGGCGAAAATGATCCGTCGAACACGGCCGAGCCGATGGTGAAGGCGTCGGCCCCGGCGTCGGCCAGGGCCTTGATCCGCGCCGGCGAGGTGACGCTGCCGGCGACGATCAGCCTGCCGCCATCGAGGGTGCGCCGCGCCGCCCGCACCAGGTCCAGGGGATCGGCCTCGAAGGCCCGGTAGGCCAGGAGATCGACGCCGGCGCACCCGGCGGCCCGCATGCGGCGGCAGTCCGCCGCGACGTCTTCGGCCGAGCCCCCGAGTCGGGTCGGATGCCCCTCCGGCCGCCCGGCGAACGGGTAGTAGCCGGTCGGTCCTCCCTTCAGCCGATCCAGGGCGAAGGCCACTTCCCGCCCTCCCAGCACCCGGTCGACGCCGATCTCGGCCGCGAGGGCGATCGAGGCCTGGGCCGTCTCGGCGGTGGTGCTCACCACCTCCATATGGACGACGGCTCCCATCGTGCGGAGACGCGCCGCCAGGGCGGCCAGCGTGGCCCGGTCCACCCCCACGTCCTTGAAGCCGACATGGCGGAGACCAAGCGGCGCGATCAGGTCCAGAACCTCGAGGCAGTCCTCGACCGTCCGATCCTCCCGCGTGAGCATGAATATGAAGTCCATCGACCTTCCCCGGCAGTGGCCCACCCTGTGATACCACGATCATGCCAACCGCGCAGGGTTTCCATTCAGGCGATCGTCGCCCCGACCGGGCTCTTGACAAAAAACAAATTCGTCTTGTGAAACAGGCAGTATTCGTGAGATATTTCGGAGTTCTGGTGTCTAGAGAACGTCCAGGTTGAATTCGCATGGGGGAAGCGCGCTTGGCCCTTCAAAATATCGTCGAGACCAGCAAGATCATCGACGCCATTTCCGGGTTGGAGACGGCGTCGAACGCCCATATCGAGTGGTTGAAGAACTTTCACCGGATCATCGTCTGCGGGCTGCCCTTCGACGATGCCCTGGCGGATCCTGAGGCCCACACCCGGTGCTTTTTCGGGCGGTGGTACTACGGCGCCCGGGACATAGCCGTCGATCCGGAGCTGTTCAGGCAGATCGGTGAGACCCATCATGATTTCCATCGCATGGCCTCCGAAGTCCTGACGAACATTCGTGAGGGACGGGCGGTCGATGAGGGAAAGTACGACGCCTTCATGAACGTCGTCGTGCAGTTCAACGACCACC
>JAMOBE010000047.1:0-27410 GCA_039908285.1 Alphaproteobacteria bacterium | reverse complement strand
GCGCGACCCTCTTCCGCTCGCGCCTTGCCGAGGATGCCGAGTGGCGCCCACCCGCCGGCCCACCCGTACCCGTGCGGGTGATCGCGTCCACCCCGGATCGCACCCTTGAAGGCTTCGCCGTGCCCCTCGTCACGGCCGTCCTGACCATCACCGTGAGGGTTGCCGACGTCCCCGACCCCGAGGGCGGCGCCTTTCTCATTCGCGGAACCCCGTATTCCGTCCAGCCCGGCGCCAGGCGTGGGGTGACGGGATCGACCTGGACCATCAGGCTTGAGCCGATGGAGTGACGGGTTATCGCCCCAAAGTGGGGCAGCGGCGTTGGTCGGTGAGTGGCCGCTACGGTAGAACCAACCCCGACAGCCGGCGGTCCGGGTACCTCCCCGGGCGCGGCCGGCATCCTCCCCCCCCCTCTGTGAAAAGCTGCCCCCCCCAGTTCGGGGAGGCAGCTTCCCCGTGCGCAAACGGCATTCCCGCACTGGCCGGAAATGGCTCGGGCTTGCCGCCGCGCGGTTCCCCTGCGGTTCCCCGGAAAGCGAAAGGGCTTAACCATCTTTGGCTAAGCCCTTGATTTTCCTGGTGGGCGATGACGGGTTCGAACCGCCGACCCTCTCGGTGTAAACGAGATGCTCTACCAGCTGAGCTAATCGCCCGCGAACCGTATGACGAATATGGAGCACATACGGTTTGATCGGTTCATCGAACGCGGTGTGTAACGGCGAGCCCTGGGAATCGCAACCGGCGAAGTCCGTTGATATCCGGTATTTTCCACACTGCTCCATCCCCGGACGAGACGTTGCGCCCATGCCGACACCCTGCTCAGGATACCCCCCTTCTTACCACCCGGCCTCCCGGCGAGCAATAGTATCATCTCTCTCCGGTTGACGCCGCCGCGTGGGCTTTTACCACGTCATGGGACATATACTGAGAACCGTTGAATATACAGAAACCATATTGCACTAACCAGGACCGCGATCTCCCGTCGCGTCCGAACCTTCTCCATCGCGTCGGCGACGATAGTGCGCAGACCATCAAGCTGAAACGGCTTGGTGACGTATTGAAAAGCGCCGGACTTCACGGTTTCGACCGCCGAGCTAAACCAAGGTGTCCAACGGGAACCAAGCTCTTACTGTAATTACTCAACTTGATATTCTGTCAGCCCCTCAGAACCGTCCCCTGACGCCGTTCCACAGCAGCGTGCCAACTCGCGGACGGGGACCCCACAGCAGCGGGTCGCGGGTGTCGTGGCCGGTGCGGCGCAACCGTCGCAGGTGGCCTTCCGCGATGGTGGCCGGCAGCAGGAGCGGCAGGGCCGCCCGCACGCCCGGGCCACGGAATGACCGGGCGCGGGCGATGTGCGCCTCGGCCTCCGCCGCCATCTCGGCCGCCACCATGGCCAGCCCCGGTGGCGAGCGGCCGGCCAGCACCTCGGCCACATCGACGCCGGCCGACGCCAGGCGGTCCCGGGGCAGCATCACCCGGCCCTGCGCGGCAAGGTGGGGGATGGCCCGCAGCAGGCCGACCAGGCTCCAGGCCAGGGCCACCGCCTCGGTCGCGGCCAGGACGTCCTCGTCCACGTCCACGTCCACGTCCACGTCCACGTCCTCGTCGGCCCCCACCCCCAGGATGGCGGCGCCGAGCCGGGCCAGCGGCGCCGAGGTGCCCCCGGCATAGCGCAACAGCGCCGCCATGTCGGCCGGAGGCTCGTCGTCGAGGTCGCGGCGGCGGGCATCGATCAGGTGCTCGAACTCGGCCCGGCCGAGCCCCCGTTCCACCATCACCCGCCCGAGCGGTCCAGCCACCGGATGGCCTGAGGGAGGACCATGACCGGTGGCGATGGCCTCGATGACATCGCTCCACCACTGGAACCGGATCAGGCCGGCCATGGGCTCGCGCACCCTTTCGCGCACCCGCGCCAGATCCAGGTTGAGGGCATAGAGGACCAGCAGATCTTCGCGCCGGTCCGGGGGAGCGAACTGGGCGCAGGCGAAGCGCTCGCGGTCGTGGCGACGAACCACCGCCGCACAGGGGGAGGGAGCGGTCATCGCGTCACGTCAAGGCGTCTGGCGCCCCCCATGGGGGTTGTGTCACTATGTGCGGCCATGCGGAACCACGTGTGATGGATCGTATGCGTATGAAGGCATGACCGCCCCATGACGTCCAGACTCGTCTTGCCCGGCGCCGGTGCCGTTCACGCCGGCAATACCGGCCGGGAGGAGAACTTCCCGGTGGGCTCGCTGCTGCTGCCGGCGGCGACCAGGCCCTGCGTCGCGGCCTTCTACGCCTTTGCCCGCACCGCCGACGACGTGGCCGACGATCCCGTGCTGACGTCCGACCACAAGCTGGTGCTGCTGGACGGCATGGAGGCGGCGCTGCTGGGCCTGCCGGGGGACGAGTCACGCGTCGGTCCGGCGTCGGCCCTGCGTCGGATCCTGTTGGCGCAGGGCATGGGACTCGATCAGCCGCGAGCGCTGCTGGAGGCTTTCCGCCGCGACGCCGTGGGGCCGACGTGCCGCACCTGGGCCGATCTGATGGACTATTGCCGCGTGTCGGCGGCTCCGGTCGGTCGGTTCATGCTGGAACTGCATGGCGAGGGCAGGGCGGCCACCCCGGCCTCCGATGCCCTGTGCGCGGCCCTGCAGGTGCAGAACCACCTTCAGGACTGCCGCGAGGACTTCCTGGCGCTCGGCCGGGTGTATTTGCCGGGCGACTGGCTGGAGGCGGAGGGCCTGGCCCCTGAGTCCCTCGGCGCCCACGCCGCCGACGCGGCTCTGAGGCGGGTGTTCGGCCGGGTGCTCGACGGCGTCGACTCCCTGCTGGAGGAGGCCCGTCCGCTGCCGGGGTTGATCGCCTGCCGAGGACTGCGGCTCGAGGCGTCGGTGATTCTGACGATGTCCGGGCGCTTCTCGGCCAGGCTGCGCGGCGGTGACCCGCTGGCCTCCCGGATCGGCCACGCCTGGTACGACTGGCTGTTCGGGGTGGGTGTCGGCCTGGCCCGGGCCGGGAGGGCGCGGTGAGCGTCGCCCGGGAGGGCGCGGTGAGCGTCGCCCGGGAGGGCGCGGTGAGCGTCGCCGACGCCGAGGCCACCGCCTGCGTCGAGTCGCTGGTGCGGCGTTCGGGCAGTTCCTTCTTCTGGGCCATGCGGCTCCTGCCGACGCCCCGGCGGCGGGGGCTGTACGCCCTCTATGCCTTTTGCCGGGAGCTGGACGACATCGCCGACGAGCCCGCCCCCACCGCCGACCAGCGGTCCCGGCTCGACGCCTGGCGGCGGGAGGTCGCGTCCCTCTACGAAGGCGCCCCGGCGACGCTGATCGGGCGGGCGCTGCTGGAGCCGGTGCGCCGCTTCGGCCTGCCGCGCGACGAGTTCGACGCCTTCATCGACGGCATGGACATGGACATCGACCAGGGCATGCGGGCCCCGGCCCTCGACCGCCTGCGGCTCTATTGCCGGCGGGTGGCGGGGGCGGTGGGGCTCCTGTCCCTGCCGGTGTTCGGCAGCGGCGGCGATGAGGCGCGCCGCTTCGCCCTCGAGCTGGGCGAGGCGCTGCAGCTCACCAACATCCTGCGCGACGTCGCCGAGGATGCCCGCATGGGGCGGCTCTACCTGCCGCGGGAGATCCTGGACGAGGCGGGCATCGCCCCACCGGGGACCGACACCGAGACCATGGACGTCCTTGCCCACCCACGTCTGGGACTGGCCTGCGCCGGCCTGGCCCGCCTGGCCGAGGGACGCTTCATCGCCGCGGATCGGACCCTCGCGCGCATCACCGATCGGCAGGCCTTGCGTCCGGCGGTGATGATGATGGCGGTCTATCGGGCGCTGTTCAATCGGCTGCGGCGGCGCGGCTTCGAGCGGATCGAGCCCCGCCTGCGGCTGTCGGCGGCGGAGACGCTCTGGATCGCGCTCCGCGCCCGGGTCCTGGGTCGCGGATGAGCGGGCCACGGATCCACGTGGTGGGGGCCGGCATGGCCGGTCTTGGCGCGGCGGTCCACGCGGCGAAGGCGGGCGCCCGGGTCATCGTGCACGAGGCGGCCGGGCGGCCCGGCGGCCGCTGCCGTTCGTTCATCGCCTCCGAGCTGGAGCGCACGGTGGACAACGGCACCCACCTGATCCTCGGAGCCAACACCGCCGTGTTCGACTACCTGGAGGCCACCGGCGCCCGGGACGCCCTGGTGCCGGCGGCGGGATTTCCCTTTCTCGACCTCGTCACCGGCGAGCGGTGGACCGTGCGGCCGGGGCGGCTGTCGACCCTGCGGGCGATCGGGGCGACACCGGCCGACGTGGCGGCGCTGCTCCGGCTGTGGCGGGCCGACGAGGAAGCGGTGGTGGCCTCCCTGACCCGGCGGCACAGCCGGCTCTATCAGCGGCTGTGGCGGCCGCTGACGGTCAGCGCCCTCAACACCGAGCCCGAGCAGGCCTCGGCGCGACTCCTGTGGCGGGTGGTGACCCTGGCACTGCTGCGGGGCGCGGCGGCGGCCCGGCCCTATCTGGTCCGCGAGACCCTGGACGCCACCTTCGTCGCGCCGGCCCTGGCGACGCTGGAGGCGGCGGGTGCGACGGTGCGGCTCAACCGGCAGCTGGTCGACCTGGAGCATGAGGGCCGCCGGGTGACGGGTCTGCGCTTCGCCGAGGGACTGCTGCCCATCGGCCTCGGCGAGCGGGTCATCCTCGCCCTGCCACCGTGGGTGACGGCCTCCCTCGTGCCGCGGCTTCCCGTCCCCACCCAGTTCCGCGCCATCGTCAACGCCCACTTCCGGCTGAAACAGCCCCCGGACGGCGGTGTCTCGCTGCTTGGCCTGGTGGGCGGCGAGGCCCAGTGGCTGTTCGTGCGCGGTGACGTGGTCTCGGTCACGGTCAGCGCCGCCGACTCCCTGGCCGCCGACTCCCTGGCCGAGATCGCCCGGCGCCTGTGGCGGGACGCGGCGCGGGCCCTGGCGCTGCCGCCCGTGCCCCTGCCGCCGTGGCGGATCGTCAAGGAGCGCCGCGCCACCATCGCCCATACCCCGGAACAACTGAAGCGCAGACCGGGACCGGTGACCCGGTTTACCAACCTGTGGCTTGCCGGCGACTGGACCGACACCGGCCTGCCCTGTACCATCGACGGCGCACTCCGCTCCGGAGTGGCGGCAGCCCAGACGGCCCTGGTCGGCTGATCCCCCACGGGAAGGCCTGTTCCGTGGGAAAAGAATGCACCTTCATTCACCCGATTGCCTTAGTGGTACTTGGAGAGGGTGATTGACGATTTAATGTCATTACTCTATCAGGGGGACCCTGAACGTCGCTGCTCGCCGCTGGGGAATGGTTCTGCTGACTCGCTCGACCCTGAAGCCTTTGGTCGTGTTTCCCCTGCTGTTCTTCGCGGGATGTGGTCTGGCGCTTGCGGAATCGTTGGAGGAGGAACTCCGAGTCCTGGTGGAGGCCCACCCCCAGATCCGGGCCGGCAAGAAGAGCGTCGAGGCGGCGTCGGAGGCGGTCGGCAAGGCGAACGCGGGCTATCTTCCCCGGGGCCAGTTCACCAGCGACACGGGCGTCGAGCGCATCAACAGCCCCGGCCGCCGGGCCGGCGGCATCAATGGCGACCAGAACACCTGGACGCGCAACCGCAAGAGCTACAACTTCACGGTCAAGCAGCCGCTCTACGATGGCGGCGAGACGGACGCCCTGAGTGCCGCCGCCCGGGCGCAGCTGCAGGTCAGCACCATGACCCTTGAGAACACCCGCCAGACGGTGACGCAGGAGGGTATCGCCGCCTATATCGACGTCCTGCGCCAGGCCCGCCTGGTGGAACTGGCGGTCAGCAACGAAGCCAACATCAAGAAGCAGTTCAACCTCGAGGACGAGCGTGTCCGGCGCGGCTCGGGCATCACCGTGGACGTCCTGCAGGCCAAATCGCGGCTTCAGCTTGCCAAGGAACGGCGCGTCTCCTTCGAGGGGGCGTACAAGGACGCCATCTCCCGCTACACCCAGGTGTTCGATCACGCCCCCGACCTGGCCACCATGTCCCTGCCCAGGCCGCCACTGGCCCTGCTGCCGGAAAGCGTCGAGACCGCGATGGACATCGCCATGAAGGAGAATCCGACCATCTCGGTGGCGGACCGCCAGGTCGAGGTGGCGGATCACAGGCGCGATGCGGCCCGGGCGGGGTACGAGCCCCAGCTTGAACTGGACTTCCAGCACAATTTCGAAAAGGACAAGAATACCGTCGTCGGCATCCGGCGGGACTTCTCCCTGCTGCTGCGGCTCAAGTGGGACATGTTCAACGGGTTCGCGACCATGGCCGCCGTGGCGCAGGCCGCCCAGGAGTATGGCGCCAGCCAGGACGTCAGTCTCCAGACCCGCCGCAAGGTGGTCGAGGCCACCCGCTTCGCCTGGCAGAAGCTGGAAACGGCGCGCATGCGCATGGGGCTTCTGGAGAACGCCATGAACATCGCCTCGGCGGTGTTCGAAGCCCGCAAGAAACTGCGCGAGGCCGGAAAAGAAAACGTGATCAACGTCCTGGACTCTGAGAACGAGTTCTACAACGCCCGCATCAATTTCACCGGCGCCGCCTTCGATGCCCGCCAGGCCAGCTATGCCCTGCTGGTGGCCATGGGGCGGCTGACCATGGACACCATCAACGCCGCCACCGGCAGCGAGGAAATTCCCCTTCCTCTTCCCGTGTCCGACGACCTGCCGTCCGACATCCACGTCCCGCCCCTGGAAGGAGAGCCGGAGGCCCCGGTGCTGGAGATTCCCCCGGCCCCCGAGACGTCCCCGACTCAACAGATACCCGACATGCCGGAGACGCCGGAGATGCCCGCGGTCAAGGCTGCCCCCGTTGCTCCCGTCAGGCCTGCACCCGCCAGGCCTGCACCCGTCAGTCCCGCTCCGGCCAACCCCTTCGACAATCCCTTCGACGAGCCGGCACCGGGGCGCTGACGAACGGCGGGCGCCTCCTGAATCCGGCAGCCCCAAGTGTAACTACTGGATTTAGGTTGAAAATTTTATTCCAACGGCCGAATACAGGCTGAAACCGCTCCCGTGCGACAGAGCAGAGTGTCAACGAGCGGTCAATTGATGTGCAACCTGTACCGGTCATTTCAATTTGTTATCGACAGCCCATCCTCGCTATGTGCGCGCAGGTACTTGAGCCCCTCTACATAGGCTTTGGCGACCTCAGGAAACAGGCAGTCGCTCCAGGAGATGTCGAAGCCCGGACACATCTTGGTCGTCGTGTTCCAGACGTAGGGGCTGACGTGGATGGTGCCGGCTGGGCGGTCCCAGTCGAGGAGCGAGGCGCCGAAATAGGGCGGCTCCGCGAACAGGCCGAGCCAGATGTCCACCTTGGGGCGCCTGGTGGCGAGGTCGGTCAGGTACTCCCGCCATGCCGCGATGTGGCCGCGCTGCGCCTCCGCCGTCGGGAGGGGAGACGCCGGAAAGGATCGGAGTGACTCCGCCGTCGGCATGAAGACCCACAGTCTTTCCAGGTGCGGAGACAAGGTGACGGTGTCGTCGTGCAGCTTGGGCAGCAGGAATTCCCCGGTCAACTGGATGAGGCCGACGGAACGGGCATTCCCAAGAGTCAGCGCGAACCCCTGACGGGGATCGATGTCCTTGGGCAGGCCGGTCTGAGTAAGAACGGCGAGTTTCTTGGAGAGCGGTTCCTCTTCCCGTGCCGACGTGAGCCGCTGATCGTCGCACCAGACCTCGGCGACACGCACGGTCACGCGCCGGCCGTGCTTGACCAGCACCTCGTGCGGGTCGGAGAAGGTGGAGCGACACCGATGGCAGCGCGAGAGAGGAAAGGGGCGTTCGCCATTGCCGTCAAGGTACTTTTCCTTGATCGCTTCCGAAATCAGGCATTGGCCGGGATTGGCGGCATCCATGACCCGCTGTGCCTGATTGATGGCGGCGCCACAGACGTTGGTTCGGCCGTTGACGTCGGTGACGTACTGCACGCCCCCCTGGTGCAGGCCAACGCGCAGCCGCACCGGGTCGGTCCCGTTCCGGGATTCGGTCTCGGCGAACAGGAACAGGCGCGCGGCGAGCGACAGCGCCCTCTGGAAGTCATCGTGCGGGCTACCACTTTCGATGAGCGCCACCGCCATGCCGTCGCCGGTGGGCAGCACGACGGCTCGGGGCTGGGCGCCGGCCGGCGGCAACAGCAGGTCGCGGATCTCATGCAGGACATCGGAGGTCATGGCTTCCACCAGCTCCCGCTGGCGAACCTCGCTCTTTCGGGTAAACTTTTCGATATCGGCGAACACGACGATTGCTGTCGGCATGAGGGTATCCTTCCGTTCAACGTCCCGCGGCAAACCGTGACAGGTGGTCACGGTACCCGGAAAGGGCATCCTGCGCCAGGGGGATGGGTTCGTCGGAAACTATGAGCACCTCACGCGAAGGCACGCCCAGCACGCGCCAGTCGCTGTTGGCCAGGATATACCACTTGAGCCGCTATTTTCAGATGCTCGGCAATGATCCGGTTCGGGTGCTCCCGGCGATAGCTGATGAAGGCCAAGTGCTTGGAGACGGCGTTCATTGCGATGCCCCCGTTGGTGTCTCATCCCCCACGTCAAGGAAGATGGCGGCGAGTTCAGTCCGTTTCGTCACGTCCGCAGCCACCGACCGCACAGGGCATTTCAACCTCTTATGCGAGTTTACATAATATGTAACTACTTTTACTGCGTGTAAATCAACATGTGATGTGTGAATGCACGGCGAAGATACCAAGTAAGCAAACGTATTGCTAGTTTTAATCACCAAAGACGGTAATGTCCATGAAATTCTCACTTTGCGTCGCGGGACATATGTGGTATTCATCAACGTTAGGACGTGCGAAACTTCGAGGGCATCCGTGAAAAACGTTTTCATCAGCCACATTCATGAAGACGACGAGCACCTTGGTCGGATCAAGGATCTGCTGGAAAGCAAAAGATATCCTATACGCGACAGTTCTATCAACAGCAGCAATCCGAATAATGCTAATAAGAAAGAATATATAAAGGACCAGATATTGAGGCCGCAAATCCGTTGGGCAGGAACAGTTATTGTTCTTATTACCCCTGGGACGCGGAAAAGTGAGTGGGTTGACTGGGAAATCCGTGAAGCAGTTCGCCAAGGAAAGCATGTCGTAGGCGTGTGGGGGCACGGAGATGCACTATGCGACCTGCCGGAGGCGATGATCGAATTTGCCTTCCGGGTCGTTGGTTGGAACGGAGATTCGATAATCGATGCTATTGAAGACGTCCCAGGCCCCTGGGAAACGCCGGAAGGCAACTCATGGCCGAAGCGTGATCTGCCACGTCGATGCGGGAGTCGTCTACAATGAAACTCTATTCCTACGTTGTTCGCTTTGACGTCGGGTTTGCGCCGAACCCATTCCATGGTTGGTGCACACTCGCCACATGCAAATCCATCATGCGGAGAATGGTCCAGATCGGTGACTGGGTTGTTGGGACCGGATCGAAGGAAAACGGCCTTGACGGGCGGATGGTTTTTCTAATGTGCGTAGAGGATGTTCTCTCTTTTGAAGACTACTGGTTTGACGCGCGGTTTCAACTGAAAAAGCCGAACCTACATGGCAGCTATATGATGGCGGTTGGCGATAACATTTACCATCGCGGACCTCACGGAGGCTGGATTCAGGAGGATTCACATCACTCCAATCACGATGGAACTTCGAATATGGTCAATCGTGACGACGACACGAAGACAGACCGCGTCCTTATTTCACGGGATTTTGCCTATTGGGGGAAGAACGCTATCAATATCCCCGATCGTTTCGTGAACAAATCGGACGGCATCAGTCTCTGCTGTAATAGGCAGGGTTATAAGGTCAAATTCCCCAAGAGGTCTGTCGACGATTTTATCTCCTGGTATCGCAGTCTCGACCAATCCGGCTATCTTGGTGACCCGGCTGAGTTTGCCAAGATGCTGAATAAAGGCATCTAAGCCTGCGGTCCTTTCCAGCCACGAATCCCAAGCCGTGCGCAGCATGGGATTCGTGCATTGGTCCGCTGCTTTCTCCATTTCCTCTCGCCAGTCCCTCCGGCGAGCAGCGTCAGCAGCGGCGAGGGCGAGGGGTGATTGCCAGCTCTTGGGCAATCCTGTGTCACGCACCAATGTGCACAATTCTTTTTTTGACAAATCATCGGCACGAAGTCGATCCATAGCAGAGCCAAGATCGGGAAGCATACGGTCAAAATCGTCCTTCGGTAGCCCAAGGACATCTGGATTATATATCGATCTCTGTTCCTCTGCCATGAATATCCTTGACATGTCTTTTTCGTAAAAATGTAGACTGTCTGAAATCTGAACATACGTTCCTGGTTCGATGCCAAGCCAGCCTGCCATTACCTCTTGCAGTACGGTGAATTGCACGAAATTATGCGGCGTGCCCAGGAACAGGTCATTGCTTCGCATGACCTGAAGCCACTCCAGGCGTCCGCCTCGAATCTTCGGCATGGCGACTACGTTGCAGGGGATATCGGGGGCGCGCGCGCAGCCAACTACATCGGGCAGATCGAGACTGCTGTCCCAAATCTGTAGAACGACTTGGCGGGAATCAGGATTGTGCGTCAGCGTCTGATATGCTCGCTCCAGCTGGTCGAAGCCTGAATTCCTCCGCAGGCGTTGGCCATAGGCACCGTAGTATCGTGTCCCGTGGCCGGCAAAATTTGGAAGGACCGGATTCCAGAAATTCAAGAAGTCGGCGTCATCTCGCCCCTGTAGGATCCACACGGTTTCGGCGATGGCAAAGGCAGGATTAATCGCTGGACGTCGCGACAGCACCCAGCGCTGTCGAGGCTGCTGAAGAACGAAAGCGCAGTGAAGAAGCTCCCTCGTTGGGCCTAGCCGGCTTTCCTGGCGGTGGAAGTCCTTGCCCTCGATCAGGGCTTTGGCTGCCGCGCGCCAGACGCCATCGGCAGTATCGGCGATAAACTGGGTGGTCATGCCTTCGCCGCTACCCAGGCCTCAACCTTGTCGTTGATGCCCCACTTTGGAGGATACCAGTAATGGATGGGGCCTGGCGTCACTCGGTACATCTGCTTGATGCGGGTGCGATCGCTACGTCCCCTGATTTCTGGATGGACGACGCGAGCATACTTGTCAGTCTCACAGTATAGATTTTGGCAGTCGATCAGGGTCAGGTCGCGTCCCCACAGAGTGGCGAAATCCAGGCCAAGGCGCGCAAACTCCTCATGCTGACGGTCGCGGGTCCAGTGGATCACGTCTTGCGGCGTAAAGTCCCCCAGATCGGAAAAACACTTGGCTATGCCGTCGTGGGCGCCCGGTCCCGGCATGACGAATTCATCCTCCGATGCGTCCAGCAGCGGCCCGTAGTTCAAGTCCACAGCATATTGATAGGCAAGAAAAGGGCCGATGGCGGGATAGCCCAGAATGGCCTCGTACACTTCGTCCAGTCCCGGCTTCGTCTGAAAGAAGCGATCGGCCAGACGATCGGCCATCATTTTTTCCAGCAAGCACAAGTGGTTGGCGTGCTTACGCGCGTGCCCGAACGCAGACTGACCCGACGCCATGATATACGCCGCGGAATAAATACGCGTGCCTGCTTCCATGGCTCTGGTCAGAATGGTGTTGTACCGATCGAAAGAATAGTCGATCCAGCGGACTGATCCCACTTCCCGCTCGAGCAGCTCCCATGTCGCAATTTTGTTGAAAAGTTTGAACAGGATGGTTCGAAAAAAGATCTCCTCCGGTTGTTGTAGGACCGGGTCATCGGCATAGATGATGTTGCGAATCAGATACTGACTGACCCGGTCGGAGGCGCGGTAGGCATTTGTAAACTTGTAACGACGCAACGCCGGGTCGTCAGTCCAGGGTGGGCTATTGGGCCGACGAAGCTTGTTGAAGAAAAGATCCTGACGTTTGCAGGCAAAACGCCAATAACTATTGAAAACATCGGTCGGGTGAGGGGCTCCGGCTTTTACAAAAAAGTCTGGCGCAGACTTGGGCCGTACAATTTGGCTTGGCAAGTCGAAAAGATCCCCCGATGCGGGAGGGGGAGGGGCAGAAGGTTGACGATTGATGTTACGCTTTCGAGGCACTGGTGTTTCCTTCAACGCGAGTTGACCGCCGGTATAGCGATGGAAAGTGCCATCGGGCAAGCGCCACCATATCATTGTTTCACGGCACTGGGAGATGTCTCTTTGTTTCCGGGCGCGTCACTCACTTGACCGGACGGAGAAGTCGCTTGGCTCACAGGAATAGTATTCGATTGCGCAGACAGAGGATGTGAAGGAAGGGTAGTGGATGTGCTTGTAGAAACTTGATGAGATCCATGTGTGTCGTGCGCTTGGCCAGACCGAGAGAGCGTCTGGTCCGCATGGATCGCTTTCGGTGGCTCTGGTTGTGGAAGTGCAGTAAGAACAGTGGAGACATGAGATGGAACTTGATGAGAGTGTATTGTGTCACTCTTGGGCAATGCGTCTATATAGTACTTAAGCAGTGCAATGAACGTAGGAACCAAGACTGTGAGTACGATGCTACCAATTATTGTATGAAGTTTCGCAGTTTGCTCAAGATTATTCATGCGGTCAGAGAAATCATCAAGCGACTGAAGTTTTCCTGAGATTCTGCTAATCGTGTCGCCATCAACCTTCCGGTTAGATGGGGAGCTTTTAACATGTTGTGACGAATCAGTATCCAATGATGCGAACCAGATCAAAAAGCATTGCTGCCCCTGTTGAAGGTGAATTGGTGTTGGTCCAGCGTTGTAAACTGCAAACACAAGAACACCTTTAAACCCTGGGTCAACATGGAAACCTGATACATTTACAAGGCCCCTAAATTTTATCGATGCTTTTATTGAAATAAAAGCCATTGCGTTGTTAGGTACATTCACGCATTCTTTTGTTTGCAGAAAGGCAAACTGGCCAGGTGGGATCTGAAAGCACTCACCTTTGCTAAGGTTTCGAATCGTATGGGTGCCTGATTCAGCGGCTTTTGCTGTGGGCGTTATGTATATCTGGTCGCCAATGGTCAGCGTCCAGGCGTTGCAGTCAACTGCGTTCTGCATAAAGTCATTGTTTAGGTCAGGCAGGCGTTCCAGCAGAGTTTCACCGCTCCAGAACATTCCGATATCCTCTTGTGTGCATTCTATGAATAACGGACACCCTCACAACTCGATTTTGGGAAACCTTAGCCAACGTGAGGCTCTTTCTATCAACGTGCACGTTTCTGAAACAGTGTCAAGTGTTGATTCACGGAGCCAGCAGTTCTCAGTATGGCTCGGCGAGCGGTCGATTGGGGACGTGATATCGGCGCATGGGGGGTGAGGGGTTGGTTGTTTGGTGGTGGGCGTGGCGACGGAGGTCAGGCGATCACCGGCGGGGGTGTTGCGGTCGGGGGGTGGCTGCCTGTGGTAGTGGCGCACCCCGAAGCCCAGAAGCGTATGGCCGTCTTTCCCGCTATTCCAGCACCAGGTCGTCGCGGTGGATCATCTCGTCGCGGCCGCGGTAGCCAAGGATGGACTCGATGTCGCCGCTTCGCCGTCCCATGATGCGGGCGGCGTCCTCGGCGGCGTAGGCGGTCAGGCCGCGGGCGACGATGCGGCCGGCGGGATCGCGCACCACCACCGAGTCGCCCCGCTGGAACTCGCCCTCCACCGCCACCACGCCGGCCGGCAGCAGACTCCGTCCGTTCAGCAGGGCGGCGACGGCGCCGTCGTCGACGACGAGGGCCCCATCCGCCCGCAGGGCACCGGCGAGCCAGCGCTTGCGGGCGGTGCGATGCTCGGTGCCGGGGAGAAACCAGGTGCAGCGGCCTCCCTCCTCCAGCGCCTTGAGGGGGTGGAGCGGGCGCCCGAGGGCGATGGCCATGCGACAGCCGGCGCCCATGCAGATGCGGGCGGCCATCAGCTTGGTCACCATGCCGCCGGTGCCGTGACTGGACCCGGCGCTGCCGGCCATGGCCTCTATCCCCGGCGTGATCTCGGCCACCTCGGGTACGAAGGCGGCACCGGGCTCCACCTGGGGATTGGCGGTATAGAGGCCGTCGATGTCGGAGAACAGCACCAGGGTATCGGCCTCGATCATCTCGGCCACCCGCGCCGCCATGCGGTCGTTGTCGCCAAAGCGCAGGTCCCGGGTGGCCACCGTGTCGTTCTCGTTGATGACCGGGACGGCCCCGAGCTTCATCAGGGTTTCGAGGGTGTTGCGGGCGTTGAGGTAGCGGCGGCGGATCTCCGAGTCGTCGAGGATCAGCAGGACCTGCGCCACGGTCACGCCGTGGCGGGCCAGGGCCTCCTGATAGGCGTGGGCGAGGCGAATCTGGCCGGCCGCCGCCGCTGCCTGCTTCTCCCGCAGCCGCAGGGGGCCACTGCCGAGTCCCAGGGACTTGCGACCGAGGGCCACCGCGCCGGAGGTCACCAGCACCACCTCGGTGCCGCGCGCCCGGGCCGCCGCTACGTCCTCGGCCATGGCATCGAGCCACGCCCGCCGCAGATGGCCGGTCGCCTCGTCCACCAGCAGGCTGGAACCGATCTTGAGCACCAGCCGTTTCGCCGCCGTCAGGGGAGGGGGGACCGGGGGAGGGGGGACCGGGCTCATGGCGTCCATCCCCCCGGCTGCTCCTCCTCATCCCCCCGGTCGCCATCGTCGCCATCGTCATCGTCCGGAAACACGATCCCGACGTCGTCCCCGTCATCGTCCAGAGCCTCGGCGCGGCGGGCGCGGGCCAGGGCGATGTGCGACCTCAGGTCATAGAGCACCTCGCGCACGCCGTGGCCGGCAACTCCCGACATGGCACGCACCTCCCGCCCGACGGCGGCGGCCAGGTCTGCCTGCTTCAGGGCGATGTCCTCCGGCGTCAGGGCGTCGCACTTGTTGAGGGCGACGACCTCCGCCCGGTCGGCCAATCCGTGGCCGTAAAGCGCCAGTTCCCCGCGCACGACGCGATAGGCCTCGGCCACATCGTCCAGGGTGGCGTCCACCAGGTGCAGCAGCACGCCGCAGCGCTCCACGTGCCCGAGAAAGCGGTGCCCGAGTCCCGCTCCGGCGTGGGCGCCCTCGATCAGGCCGGGAATGTCGGCGATGATGAACTCCTCTCCGTCCACGAAGGCGACCCCCAGACTGGGATGCAGGGTGGTGAAGGGATAGTCGGCGATCTTCGGCCTGGCCCGCGTCGTCGCCGCGAGGAAGGTGGACTTGCCGGCATTGGGCAGGCCCACCAGCCCGGCATCGGCGATCAGCTTCAGGCGCAGCCAGATCCACAGTTCCTCGCCCGGCCAGCCGACGCCATGACGGCGCGGCGCCTGATTGGTCGAGGTCTTGTAGTGGGCGTTGCCATAGCCCCCGTCGCCGCCCTTGCACAGCACCACCCGCTGACCCGGGCGGACCAGATCGCCGATGACCGTCTCCCGGTCATCGGCCAGGACCTCCGTCCCCACCGGCACCTTGATCACGGCCGGGCGGCCGTGGCGGCCGGTGCAGTTGCGACCGGTCCCACCGTGGCCGCGCTCGGCCTTGAAGTGCTGCTGATAGCGGAAGTCGATCAGGGTGTTGAGGTTGGCCACGGCCTCGAGGATCACGTCGCCGCCGCGACCGCCGTCCCCCCCGTCCGGTCCGCCGAACTCGATGAACTTCTCCCGCCGGAACGACACGCAGCCACCGCCGCCATCACCGCTCCGGACGTAAATCTTCACCTGGTCGAGGAACTTCATGACGTCATGACACCGGGGCCGCCGGAAATGCAGCAAGGGGAATGGCCAGTGCCATTCCCCCCTGGACGCGTCGAACGGGATGGCCGACGGAGCCGTTCAGGCTGCCGGCTCCACCGAGACGAAGGTCCGCCCCAGCCGGCCGCGGCGGAACACCACCTTGCCGTCGCTGGTGGCGAACAGGGTGTGGTCCCGACCCATGCCGACGTTGGCACCGGGATGAACCTTGGTGCCACGCTGCCGGATGATGATGTTGCCGGAGACGACCGCCTGGCCGCCGGACTTCTTCAAGCCCAGCCGCCGGCCCGCCGTATCGCGGCCGTTGCGGGAACTGCCACCCGCCTTTTTGTGCGCCATTGCCTAGTCTCCTTCGAGCCGCTGCCCCATCCTTCAGCGTCGACGCGCCGTCACGCCCCGGCGATGCCGGTGATCCTGACCAGAGTCAGGTTCTGGCGATGGCCGCGCTTGCGGCGATAGTTCTGCCGGCGCCGCTTCTTGAACACGATGACCTTGTCGTCCTTGAACTGCCGGATCACCTCGCCGGTGACGTGGGCGCCGGCGACCGTGGGGGCGCCGACCGTGTTGCCCACCATCAGGACCTGATCGAAGGTGATCGCCGCCCCGGGCTCGCCCGGCAGCTTCTCGATGGCGACAACGGTATTTTCGGCGACCTTGTACTGCTTGCCGCCGGTCTTGATCACTGCGAACATGATGACCGCTCACGTAAAACACTGTCCGCGCGAGCCCAGAGCCCGCGAGAGGCCGGTACTATACAAGCCTGTCCGAGGCTGTCAACCGCCGAATCCGAGGCTACCGGGGCACTCGTTGACTCTGGGGGGCAAAACTGTCAGTCTGGACCCATGAGCACGGCGACGTTTGACAAACTGGTCTACCTGGAGACCCTGAAGGCGGGCGGCGTGCCTGAGGAGCAGGCCCGCGTGCATGCGCATGCGCTGGATGCCGCCATGCATGAAGCCGTCGCCACCAAAGCCGACGTCGAGATGGTCCGGCTGGAAATCGCCAACGCCAAGAACGAGCTTTTGCGCTGGGTCGTGCCGTTGTTTCTCGCCCAGATCGGCCTGCTGATCGGCGTGATGCTCAAGTTGAACTGACGGGCCGACGTCCCCCTCCACACCACCGGCGCCACAGGTCGCGGTAGACGGACTCGACGGCGCGGGTATAGAGCGCCGGGTTGCCGACGGGTGAGTCTTCCAGGCGCTGGCGGAGGCCGGCTCGCAAGGACGCGAGACGGGACAGGTCCGCGGCGTGAGTCACGGCGAGGTCCACGTAGGCGGCCTCGTCCGCGGCGATGAAGGCCTCGAGGCCGAGGGCCGCGTTGACGGCGGCGCAGGTGCGGGCGGCCGGTGTCGTGCCTTCGAGGGTAACCACCGGCACCCCCTGCCACAGGGCCTCCAGCGAGGTCACGCCGCCGGTCTGGGGCAGGGTGTCGAGGGCGATGTCGACGCGGCCATGGACGGCCAGGTGCTCGGCGCGCCCGGTTCCGCCCAGCAGTTCCAGCCGCCCGGCGGCGATGCCGAGACCGGTCATGGCGTCGAGGAGCCGGCGCCGCTGGTCCGGATCGTTGAGCTGCGTGTCCTTGATCACCAGCCGCGACTCCGGCACTCGCGACAGCACCCTCGCCCACAGGGCCAGTGCCGCCGGCGACACCTTGGCCAGCCGGTTGAGGCAGCCGAAGGTGACATGGCCCGCCGACAGGGCCGGCAGCGGCCCGACCGGCGGAGCCTCCTCCGGACGACCAAGGGCGATGATGCACGGCAGGTCGACCACCGTCTCGGCGAACAGCGGACGCTCGGCCGGCGGTACCGCCACCGGATCGGCCAGGAAGGCGTCGATGACCGGCAGGCCCGTGCCATTCGCCAGTCCCCAGGCGGTCACCTGCACCGGGGCCGGTCGACGCGCGAACACCAGCAGGCGGTTGCCGCCGGAATGGCCCGACAGGTCCACCAGGATGTCGATGCCGTCGGCGCGCACGGTAGCGGCCAGGGCCTCGTCGCTCATGGCCGCGGTCCGCCGCCACAGGCTGGCGTGGCGGCGGATGAGGGCGGTCGTGTCGTCCTCCTCCTCGGCCGTGACGCCGGAATAGCACACGGTTTCCACCTGCCCGGGGTCGTGGTTGGCGATGACCGGCCCGAAGATGCGGGCCGCCGAGTGCTGGCGGAAATCGGCCGACACGTACCCGACCCGCAGCCGCCGGCCGGGATCGGGAAGGTTGGCGTGGCGAACGGTGGTGGCGGCGGCTGTCACCAGTGGCCGGGCGTGACGCTCGTACCAGCGCCGCCGCTCCTCCTGCTGCGAGGCGGTGGTCTGGCCGGGCTCGTAGTCGAGAAGGAAGATGAGGTTGGAGTGGGCGCCCACGGTGTTCGGCGCAAGCTGGATCGTCTTGCGAAAGCAGGCCCGCGCCTCGTCCAGGTGTCCCTGCTGCTGCAGGCAGCTCCCCAGGTTGTTGTGGGCGTTGGCGAAGTCGGGGCGCAGCTTCAGGGCGCACCGGTGTCGTTCCTCCGCCTCTCCCGCCCGCCCCAGGGTCTGGAGCACCAGTCCAAGGTTGTCGTGAGCCTCGGCCAGGCCGGGAGCGGCGGCGAGGGCCTGGCGATAGTGTGTCTCGGCCTGGTCGAGGCTCCCCCGGCGGTGATGCAGGATGCCGAGGTTGTTGTGGGCTTCGGCAAACCCGGGCCGAATCGCGATGGCGTGGTCATAGGCGACGGCGGCCTCGTCTTCCCGGCCCAGGTCGTGGAGCACGGCGCCCAGGTTGTTGTAGGCAGCGGCGAAGTCGGGCCGGGCCTCGACGGCGCGGCCATAGGCGATAACGGCCTCTCCGAGACGGCCCACGGCCGCCAGGACGTTGCCCAGGCTGTCGTAGGCCCGCGCATGGCCGGGGTCCAGGTCGAGGGTGCGGATGAAACGGGTTCCCGCCTCGTCGAGTCGACCCAGGTCCTGGAGGACCGTACCGAGACCGTAGTGGGCGTCGGCGAGGTCCGGACGCAGGGCGATGGCGCGGAGGTAGCTCGCCATGGCCTCTCCCAGGTGGCCCTGGCCTTTCAGCGTGTCGCCGAGGGCGAGGTGGGCGCCGGGGGAACCGTCGGTGGTGGTCATCGGCTCCTCTCGATCCGGCGCCACTTCGCCACATTCCGATTGTGCTCCGCCAGGGTTTCGGCAAAGGCATGCCCGCCACTGCCGTCGGCGACGAAGTACAGATCAGTGCTGTCGGCCGGCTTCAGCACCGCGGCGATGGCCGCCCGCCCGGGGTTGCAGATGGGGCCCGGCGGCAGGCCGTCGATGACGTAGGTGTTGTAGGGGGTGGGCCGGGTCAGGTCCGACCGGGTCAGGGCGTGGTCCAGTTCCCCCGACCCGGGGCTCAGGCCGTAGATCACCGTCGGGTCCGACTGAAGCTTCATGCCGAGTCGCAGGCGATTGAGGAACACCGCGGCGATTCGCGCCCGCTCGCCGCCGACGCCGGTCTCCTTCTCGACGATCGAGGCCAGGACCAGCGCCGCGGCCTGGGTCTCCGGGGCCCCCGGACCGCGATCGGGCCACAGGCGGGCCACGGCCTCGGTCTGGGCACTGCGCATGCGGGCGAGAAGCTCGGTCCGGCTGTCCCCCCACGTGTAGTGATAGGTCTCCGGCAGCAGCGAGCCCTCCGGCGGCGCGGCGGTAATCTCGCCGTCCAGCCCCTCCGCTCCGTTCAGCAGGGCCACGATCTCGGTCGAGGTCAGCCCCTCGGGCGCGGTGAAGCGGCGGACGATGGAAACACCGGAGGCCAGGATCTCCATGGCCCCGCGCAGGCTGACGTGGGCGGGGAACTCATACTCGCCGGCCCGCAGGCGCGCCGGTCGGGACACCAGCACCACTCCGGCCATGAAGACATAGCGATCCATCGGAGTCGCGACCAGACCCTGCCGCTCCAGAAGGGCGGCGATGCCGGCAAGGCCCGAGCCTTTCGGCACCACGACGGTCTTCGCCGTCTCGGTCGGGCCGGGGCGCTCGAAGCGATGATGCGCCCAGCCAGCGCCGGCCGCGACCGCGAGGGCCGCCACCAGGGCAAGCCCCGCGATCCAGCGCACGACGCGGCGACTCGGCATCACGGGAAAATCGGTCCCACGGTGCCCTTACGGCGCCGGCTTGAACACCAGGGACGCGTTGGTGCCTCCGAACCCGAACGAGTTGGACAGCGCCGCCCTCACCGTGCGCGTCTTCGCCTTGTGCGGGACAAGGTCGATGTCGCAGCCCTCGGACGGGTTGTCCAGGTTGAGCGTCGGCGGCACCACGCCATTCTTGATGGCCAGGATGGTGTAGATGGCCTCGGCCGCCCCGGCCGCTCCCAGAAGATGGCCGATGGCCGACTTGGTGGAGGACATGGACAGCTTGTAGGCATGCTCGCCGAACAGCCGCTTGACCGCGCCAAGCTCGATCTCGTCACCGAGCGGAGTCGACGTGCCGTGGGCATTGATGTAGTCGATGTCCGACGGAACCATTCCGGCATTGCGCAGGGCGTTGGTCATGGCGCGGAAGGCGCCGTCCCCATTCTCCGACGGTGCGGTGATGTGGTGGGCATCGCCGGAAACGCCATAGCCGACCACCTCGGCATAGATCCTGGCGCCGCGTCTGCGCGCGTGCTCCAGTTCCTCGACCACCACCACGCCCGCCCCCTCGCCCATGACGAAGCCGTCACGGTCCTTGTCCCAGGGCCGCGACGCCTGGGTGGGACGATCGTTGAAGCCGGTGGACAGGGCCCGCGCCGCGGCAAAGCCGGCGATGCCGAGCCGGCAGACCGCCGCCTCGGCGCCCCCCGCCACCATCACGTCGGCGTCGCCGAACATGATCAGTCGCGCGGCGTCGCCGATGGCATGAGCCCCGGTCGAGCAGGCGGTGACGGCGGAGTGATTCGGTCCCTTGAACCCGTACTTGATGGACAGGTGACCGGAGGCCAGGTTGATCAGGGCCGAGGGAATGAAGAACGGGCTGATCTTGCGCGGGCCGCCGCTCTGCAGGGTCAGGGCGCCGTTGGCGATGGTGGTGAGACCACCGATGCCCGACCCGATCATGACACCGGTACGCTCACCCTCTTCCGGCGTCTGGGGCTTCCATCCCGAGTCCTCGACGGCGAGGGTCGCCGCACCCAGGGCGAAGATGATGAAATCGTCCATCCGCCGCTGTTCCTTCGGTGGAACGAAGGCATCGGCGTTGAACAGTGCCGGATCACCGGTCCCTCGCGGCACCACGCCGGCCACCTTCGCCGGCAGATCCGATACATCGAAATGGTCAATGACCCGCAGCCCCGATTCGGCGTTGATCAGGCGCTGCCAGTTGATGTCGACACCGCAACCCAGCGGTGTCACCATACCCAAACCGGTGACGACGACCCGTCTCATTGCACTGCTGGCCCCTCGTGGATTGAACCTCGGCGACTTGAACCTCGGCGACGGCGACGCGACGGCGACCCCGGGCCGCCGCCGTCGTCTTCGTCAGGTCGCATGCTTGGTGATGAAGTCGATGGCGTCCTTCACCGTCAGGATCTTCTCGGCGGCGTCGTCGGGAATCTCACAGCTGAATTCCTCCTCGAACGCCATCACCAGTTCGACGGTGTCAAGGCTGTCGGCACCAAGATCGTCGATGAAGCTCGCATTTTCGGTGACCTTCGACTCCTCGACCCCGAGATGCTCCACGACGATCTTCTTAACCCGCTCGGCGACGTCACTCATAGCGTCAATCCTCGATCTATTGAGATGGATAAACAGACTGGACGAAACGAACTCCCTGCCCAATTCCGGCACGAAAACACACCCGGTCTTCGGACCGCTGCCCTGAGGCGCCGTCTGGGTACCATACTTTTTTCGGCTTGACCAGCGTCGGAATCGCACATGGTGGTGGTTCTTCTCGCCGAAGCCGCTATATCATGGCCATGCCCCCATTGACATGCAGAGTCTGGCCGGTGACGTAGGCCGCCTCGTCGCTCGCAAGATAGACCGTGGCGGCGGCGACGTCCCCGGCCGAGCCCAGGCGGCCGGCGGGAATCGCCGCGGTAAGCCGCTCCTTCTGGGCCTCCGGCAGGCCGTCGGTCATGGGGGTGGCGATGAACCCCGGGGCGATGCAGTTGGCGGTGATGCCCCTCGAGGCGACCTCGGCCGCCAGCGACTTCACCATGCCGATCATCCCGGCCTTGGAGGCGGCATAGTTGACCTGCCCCGGATTGCCGGTGACGCCGACGATGGAGGTGATGGCGACGATGCGGCCGAAGCGGCGCTTCATCATGCCCTTTACCGCCGCCCGCGACAGCCGGAAGGCCGAGGTCAGGTTGACCTCGATCACCCGGGCCCAGTCCTCGTCCTTCATGCGCATGACCAGCCCGTCGCGGGTCAGGCCGGCGTTGTTGATCAGGATGTCGACTCCGCCCATGGCCGCGTCGGCGGCGCCCACCAGCGTCTCCACCGCCGCCGGATCGGCCAGGTCGCAGGGCAGGACGTGGACCCGCCCGCCAAGGGTCGACGCCAGAGACTCGAGGGCGTCGGTGCGGGTGCCCGATACGGCCACGGTGGCGCCGCGGGCATGAAGCGCGGTGGCGATGGCCCCGCCGATGCCGCCCGTGGCGCCGGTCACCAGCGCCCGTCGTCCTTCGAGTGCGAACACGTCTCCCTCCCCTGGATCGTCAGACTCAGTTGGCCTTGAGAAAGGCCTCGATGTCCTGCGGCGTGTTGATGGCGACGCAGGTGAGATCACGTGAGATGCGCTTCACCAGTCCGGTCAGGATCTTCCCGGCCCCGATCTCCACCAGTCCGGTCACGCCCTGGTCCCTGAGATAGAGCACGCTCTCGCGCCAGCGCACGGCGCCGGTGATCTGTTCCACCAGAAGCCGGCGGATCTCGTCGGGCTCCTCGACGCGGGAGGCGGTGACGTTGGCCACCAGCGGCAGCACGGGCCGGTTGACGGTGACGCGGCCGAGCGCCTCGACCATGGCGTCGGCTGCCGGCTTCATCAGGGAGCAGTGGAAGGGTGCGCTGACCGGCAGCATGGTGCTGCGCCGGGCCCCGCACTCGGCGGCCAGGACCAGGGCCCGCTCCACCGCGGCGATGTGGCCGCTGACCACCACCTGCTGGGGGGCGTTGTCGTTGGCGGCGGTGCAGACGTCGCCCTCCGCCGCCTGCTGCGCCACGTCGCGGGCGACGTCGAGATCGAGCCCGATCAGCGCCGCCATGCCGCCGATACCCACCGGTACCGCCCGCTGCATGGCCCAGCCCCGGGACTTCAGCAGCCATGCCGCATCGGCGAGGGAGAACGCCCGCGTCGCCGCCAGGGCCGAATACTCGCCCAGGGAATGGCCGGCCACGAACACCGCGCTGCTGGCGATGTCGAGTCCCCCCTCCTTCTCCAGCACCCGCATCACCGCCATACTGACGGCCATCAGCGCCGGCTGGGCGTTTTCCGTCAGAGTCAGCTCCTCGGAGGGGCCATTGAAGATCAGCCGCGTCAGATTCTGACGCAGCGCATCGTCCACCTCTTCGAATACATGACGGGCTACGGGAAACGCGTCCGCCAGGTCGCGGCCCATGCCAACCGTCTGCGACCCTTGTCCTGGGAACACGAACGCTCGAGTCATCGACGCACCATCCTTCACCACGCGAATTGCAGGATAGTCATACTGTGCGCCACGATCCTGTCAAGCGCGCTTGCACGCCATCGAGTTTCGTGTATAGTGCGCCGCTTCGAACTCCTTGCCGGCGGGTGTCCGGCTATGCCTCGGGACCACGGTGGACCAACGGGGCGAGAAAAGCCAGAAGGGGTGTTTATGCCGTATTATGAATGCGTGTTCATCGCGCGCCAGGATGCCTCCGCGCAGCAGGTGGAGAGCCTGGCCGATCAGATGACGGCCATCCTCACCGAGCGGGAGGGCAAGGTCCTGAAGCGCGAGATGTGGGGTTTGCGCAACCTGGCCTATCGGATTCGCAAGAATCGCAAGGGCCACTACGTGCTGTTCAATATCGACGCACCGTCCGATGCCGTCCTGGAAATGGAGCGGCAGATGCGGATCAGCGAAGACGTGCTGCGCTATCTGACCCTTCGCGTCGACGCGCTGGAGGAGGGGCCGTCGGCCGTCCTGCAGAGCCGCGGCAGCCGTGACGGCGAGCGCGGGGAACGGGGCGAGCGCGGAGAGCGCGGCGGCCGGTTCGGTGGCCGTGACCGTGAGGGCGGCGGCCGATTTGGTGATCGTGGGCCGCGGCGCCATGAGGGCGGTGGTCCGGGCGAGGGCCGCCCACCCCGGGAGCCTCGTGGTGAGCCCCGCAATGAAGGAGGTGCATGATGGTTGCGCAGCGCAGACCGTTCTTCCGCCGCCGCAAGACGTGCCCCTTCTCCGGGGCCGAGGCGCCGAAGATCGACTACAAGGACATCCGGCTCCTGCAGCGCTACATCTCGGAGCGTGGCAAGATCGTGCCGAGCCGCATCACCGCCGTATCCGCCAAGAAGCAGCGTGAGCTGGCCCGCGCCATCAAGCGTGCCCGCTTCCTGGCGCTGCTGCCCTACGTGATCAGCTAGGGGCTGGGGGCGGGGCGGGCGCGTTCGCCACGACCCTTTGGGGGACGCATGCCGAGAGAAGCCATAGCCGCGGTGCTGGCCGGGATGCTGGGAGCGACGATGTTCCAGTCTTCGCTGGTCGGCATGCCGGCCGGCAAGCTGCTGGCCATTGTCTCGGCGCTGCCGCTGTTCGTGACCGGGCTGGGGTTCGGCGCCTCCAAGGCGGCCCTGGCTGGTCTGACCGGCGGCGTGCTGCTGCTGGCGATGAACTCGGTGATGGCGGTGTCGTTCATCCTGGTGGACGTGCTGCCAGCGGTTTTCGTGGCGCGCCAGGGGCTTCGGGTCCTGGCCGGTCCGGATGGCACCGTCGGGTGGATGACACCCGGCCGCATCCTGGGCGGGCTCGCGGCCCTGGCCCTTGGGATGCTGGCGGTGCTGGCGATGGAGGCTCCATCCCATACCCAGGGGCTGGAGGGCCTGATTCGCGAGGAGCTGCAGCGTCAGCTCTCCCGCGGCTGGCCGGAGGGGGGTGAGGAGCCCGGGGCGTGGGCGGCGGCCTTCGCGCCGCTGCTGCCCGGGGCGACGATGAACATGTGGGTGCTGCGGGCGGTGGCGCTCGCCGCCCTGGCGCAGTGGGGGCTGGAGCGGCTCGGCCGTAATCTCCGGCCGACGCCGCGCTATATCGAGGTGATGCTGCCCCACTGGGTGGTGGGGATGTTCATGGCGGTGGCGGGGCCGGCGCTGGTGATGGGCGGCGACGCCGGATACATCGCCCGCAACGGGGCGCTGGTGCTGAGCCTGCCGCTGTTTCTGCAGGGGCTGGCGGCGGTGCACGCGGAGGCGCGGCGGACCAAGGGGCCGTCGCTGCTGCTGGGGGCGTTCTATGTAACGTATCTGTTGTCGACGTGGGGCTATGTGGCCGTCGTCGGCCTTGGGTTTGTCGAGCATATAGTCAAGCGACGCCGGCCGGCCGCAGCGGGCGGTGGCAGCGGTAGGGAGGAGGAGTGATGGACATCGTTCTGCTCGAACGGATCGAGAAGCTCGGTCAGATGGGCGACGTGGTGAAGGTCAAGCCGGGCTTTGCCCGCAACTATCTGTTGCCGCAGAAGAAGGCGCTGCGGGCCACCAAGACCAATCTCGAGCACTTCCAGCGTCAGCGCGTCCAGCTTGAGGCCGCCAACCTGAAGCGCCGGGAAGAGGCCGAGGCGGTGGCCGCCAGGATGCAGGGTCTGACCCTGATCATGGTGCGCCAGGCTGGCGAAAGCGGCCAGCTCTATGGCTCGGTGGCCGCCCGCGACATCGCCGATGCGTCGAAGGACTCGGGCTTTACCATCGAACGCAGCCAGGTGGTCCTGAATCAGCCGATCAAGACCATGGGCCAGCACCAGGTGCGGGTGTCGCTCCACCCGGAAGTGTCGGTGATGATCACGGTGTCCGTCGCCCGGTCGCTGGAGGAAGCCCAGGCCTCGTCCCGCACCGAAACGCGGGAGGAGCCGGCGGCTCCGGCCGACGACTCCGCCGCCGAGGCGCAGGAGTAGGGGGGGGGCCACGCCCCCCATGACGTCTCATCCTGTAAAAAATGGGGAGTGTGAGGGCCTCAGGCCCTCACGACTTCTCTTTCTTCGCCATTGTCCGTCACCCCCCCCATCACTCCTCGATGATCCCGGCGTGCTGGGCGTTGAGGACGGCCTGGGTGCGGTTGGTGGCGCCGAGGCTGCGCAGGATCGCCGCCACGTGGAGCTTGACGGTTCCCTCCGTCAGGCTGAGGCGGAAGGCGATTTCCTTGTTGGACAGGCCCTTGGCCAGCAGGTGCAGTACGTCCCGCTGCCGGTTGGTGACCTGTCCCACGTGACCACCGCCGTTGCCGCCGGCGCCGGTCACCGCCGCCGACGGCACGTAGGTCCCCCCCGTCATGATCAGTTTCAGGGCGGCGATCATCACGTGGGCCTCGTCGCTCTTCGGGATGAAGCCGGCGGCTCCGAGCGCCAGCGACTCGCGGACGTTGGCCGAGCTGTCGGACCCGGACAGGACCACGATGCGCGTCGTGCGCACGGCCTTGCGCAGGGCCGCCAGCGCCTCGCGCCAGGGCATGCCGGGCATGCCAAGGTCGATGATGACGAGGTCGAGGTCCCGCTCGCGCCTGGCCACCTCCAGCATCTCGGCGAAGGTGCCGGCCTCGAGGATCTCGGCGTCGGCGTCGAAATCCATCAGTTGCAGCCTGAGTCCGCCACGAAACAGGGCATGGTCATCGGCAATCAGCAGCTTCATGGTCGGCATTCCCCGGATTTGCGCGCCGCGTCGCGTCGGGTGCGCGATGCCCCGCCTCATCCCTCTCTCTTTCCTTGCAGTGTAGCACCAACGCCCCGGGGATCGATATCTCGGAAGAGATAGACCGGAGCCATAATCTGCCGGAAATCCGCGGAAAGCGTCGTTTCGACAGGCATGTGCCGATATGGACCGCCCTATGTCTTCCGCGTATGCAGAATTGGATCATTGAGCATCGGGCGCAGTTCGCGCATAGTCCGCGTCGTTACGGCACCCCATGCACCCCAGACACCATGACATGGTTGCCGAGCTTCGCCAGAGTGACACCAGTTCCCAAGGAGTAACACCATGTCGAACCTGACCAAGATCGCGATGCTGGCCTCCGCTGGTGTGATTGCAGTCAGCGTTGCCACCGCCTCCGCTCAGGAGGCTGGCGGCACCAAGATGATGTCCAGCAGCAGTTCCTCGGGTGTGCAGATCCAGGGCAACACCAACATCAACGTCAACGCCTCCGACGTCAACACCCGCGCGTCGGGTCAGGGCAACGTGGCCAAGACCAAGATCGGCTCGATCAGTGGTGGCACCCAGATCCAGGGCAACACCAACCTCAACGTCACCGCCAAGAACGTCAACACCGTCGCCACCGGCAAGGGCAACGTCGCCTGCACCGAGATCGGCAGCATCGGTGATGGCTGCAAGAAGTAATTATTCTTCCCCAGAGCGTACATCTACCAGCAAAAAAGGAAACGATACCATGAAGACTCTCGTCAAGACCGCCATCGTCGCCGCCGCCGTCGCCCTGATTTCCGCCGGTGCCGCTCACGCCCAGCAGGGCGCCGCCTCTGGCCCGGCCAGCAAGTCGATGTCCAGCAGCAGCAGCTCTGGCGTGCAGATCCAGGGTAACACCAACATCAATGCCAGCGGTGAGAACATCAACACCAAGGCTTCTGGCCAGGGCAACGT
>JAMOBE010000046.1:0-27539 GCA_039908285.1 Alphaproteobacteria bacterium | reverse complement strand
TTCTGGGGTTCCGTCTCGCCAGGACCTTTTTAAGTCTTGTTTCCTAGCTTCCTTGCCTCTTGAGGGAGGGTCCAGGGAGGGACACTTCCCTCCCTGGCCGCGCGAAGCGCGGTCGACCGCCCTCCCCCTTGATGGGCTACCGTATGCACACAAGTTTCCAGCAAACTTAAGCCCTCCCCCTCGATGGGGGAGGGTTTGGGTGGGGGTGGCAGTGAAGCGCGCACAGACATCATGATATTCGCACAATAGCCGCGTCTGTGTGCGCATCAAGATATATCTACGTGCTTTACCATCACCCCCACCCAACCCTCCCCCATCGAGGGGGAGGGCTTTTTTTGCGGGAAACGGATAGTTTCTACAGCGAACACCTTACAGCCTAGTCCGTCCGACTTGTGTGCATACGGTGGCCCATCGAGGGTGAGGGCTTAAGAGGGCTTTTGATGGGGTCACCCGGTTGCCCCCCCCCGACCGGTACGCATGTCTCGACGGCGGCAACCCCCTAAGCCCGACTTACGGGAACGCGTGCGGTCCTCTATAGTGTGGCCATGAACGCCCAGCAGCCCGCTCCCGCCCCCCGCATCCTGGTACCGCCGGTACCGGTGCTGGTGGCCGGTGTTCGGGGGGCGGTGGTGTTTTCGCCCGATGGTCGGCTCGAGGCGTTGTCCCGTGACGAGGCCGCCCGGCGGGCCGGGGGGCTGCGGCCCATGGTCTGCCATCTGCCGGCCACGGCGGCGCGCCTGGGGACGAAGCCGTTCTTCGCCCATGACGTGCTGGAGCTGTATGCCTTTGTGCGGCCGGCGCGATTCTGCCTGCCGACGGTGCGGGGACTGGCCGACGCCATCGGCATCGACCGGCCCGAGGGGCTGGAGGAGGAGGCCCGCATCCTGGTGGCGGTGACCCGGCGGCTGCTGGCCGAACTGGCCCATCTGAATGGGCGGGAGCAGGCGGACGCCCGCGGCGTCGCCTGGGGGGTGACCCGGGCGGCGCTGGGGGTCGGCGGCTGGAGCTGGGGGCCTTCCGTGCTGGCGGCGCTGGGGGTCGGTGGCGACAGCCCGCACCGCGCCTCGGCGGCGGCCGGCCTGCGGGTGTGGGAGCGCCTGCCCAAGTGGGAGGAGCAGGCGCCCGAGCCCGCCCCCGGCACCCGCTCCGTCAACCCGGCCGAGGCCCGCCAGCGCCTGACGCGCCTTCTCGGTCAGGGCGCCGAGGAGCGGCCGCAGCAGGCCGACTATGCCTCGGCGGCGACGGCGGCCTTCGCCCCGCGCGCCGAGCCCGGTGTACCCAACCTGGTGCTGGCCGAGGCCGGCACCGGAGTCGGCAAGACCCTGGGCTACATCGCTCCCGCCAGCGTGTGGGCGGAAAAGAACAAGGGGACGGTGTGGATCTCCACCTATACCCGCAATCTGCAACGCCAGCTTGACCGGGAACTGGACCGCCTGTTCCCCGATCCCGCCGAGAAGGCGCGCCGGGTGGTGGTGCGCAAGGGCCGCGAGAACTACCTGTGCCTTCTCAACATGGAGGAGGCCGTCGGACGCCTGCCCAGCCGGCCGCAGGACGCCGTGCCGCTGGGCCTTTTGGCGCGGTGGGCGCTCTGCACCCGGGACGGCGACCTCGGGGGAGACTTCCCGGGCTGGCTGGTGGATCTGTTCGACCGCGAGGCCACCCTGGGTCTCGCCGACCGCCGCGGCGAGTGCGTCCATTCCGCCTGCCCCCACTACCTGCGCTGCCCCATCGAGCGCACCATCCGCCGCGCCCGCCGGGCCGAGATCGTGGTCGCCAACCACGCCCTGGTGATGGTGCAGGCGGCGCTGGGGGGGATGGAGGATGCCGAGCTGCCGTCCCGCTATGTGTTCGACGAGGGCCACCACGTGTTCGACGCCGCCGACGGGGCGTTCTCGTCCCACCTCTGTGGCCACGAGACCGCCGACCTGCGCCGCTGGCTGCTGGGGGCCGAGAGCGAGACCAGCCGCTCCCGCGCCCGGGGGCTCAAGCTGCGGGCCGCCGACCTGGTGGAGACCGACGAGGCGGGGGTGGCGGCGCTGGAGGGCATCCTGACCGCCGCTCAGGTTCTACCTGGTCCCGCCTGGGGCCAGCGCCTGGCCGGCGACGCGCCCTTTGGGCCGACCGAGCGCTTCCTGACCCTGGTGCGCCGCCAGGTCCAGGCCCGGGCCTTCGGCGTCGATGGCCCCTACAGCCTGGAGACACCGGCGGAGCAGCCCATCGCGGGCCTGGCCGAGGCGGCGGTGGGCCTCGATGCGGCTCTGCTGGGACTGGCGACGCCCCTGCGGGCGCTGTGCGCGGCCCTGGACGCCCGGCTCGACGACGAGGCGGCGGAGATCGACTCGAGCCAGCGCCTGCGCATCGACGCCCTGGTGCGCGGCATCCAGCGCCGGGCGCTGCTGCCCATCGCCGCCTGGCGCGACATGCTCCAGGGCATCGGCGGCCCGACCCCGCCCGAGTTCGTCGACTGGTTCGGGGTGGAGAGACTCTATGGCCGCGACATCGACGTCGGCATGCACCGGCACTGGATCGACCCGACGCGGCCCTTCGCCCTGTCGGTGGCCGACAGCGCCCACGGCCTGCTGATCACCTCGGCCACCCTCCGCGACGGCTCGGGCGACGTCGAGGCCGACTGGGCGGCGGCGGAGCGGCGCACCGGCGCCATCCACCTGCCGAAGCCGCCGCTGCGGGCGGCGGTGCCGTCGCCGTTCGACTACGCCGACGCCACCCGCGTGTTCGTGGTCAGCGACGTGCGCAAGGACGACCTGGCCCAGGTCGCCGCCGCCTATCGCGAGCTGTTCTTCGCCGCCGGGGGTGGGGCGCTCGGGCTGTTCACGGCGGTATCGCGGCTGCGGGCCGTGCACGAGCGCATCGCCCCGGCCCTCGACGACAGGGGGATCCCGCTCCTGGCCCAGCACGTGGACGGCATGGACACCTCAACCCTGGTGGAGATCTTCCGGGCCGAGGAGGACGCCTGCCTGCTCGGCACCGACGCCGTGCGCGACGGCGTGGACGTGCCCGGGCGGTCGCTGCGCCTCATCGTCTTCGATCGGGTGCCGTGGCCACGGCCGGACATCCTGCACAAGGCCCGCCGCGCCGCCTTCGCCGCCAGCGATGGCGGAGGAGAGGGTGGTGGTGGTGGTGGGCCGCGCGCCTATGACGATCGCATCACCCGGCTGCGCCTGAAGCAGGCCTTTGGCCGGCTGGTCCGCCGGGCCGGGGACGCCGGGGTGTTCGTGCTCCTCGACCCCATGATGCCGTCCCGCCTCGAGGGTGCCTTTCCCGAGGGCGTCCAGGTGCAGAGGGCCGGTCTCGCCGACGTGGTCCGGCTGACGGCCGAGTTCCTGACGGCGCGTGGCCATACCCGGACAGTTGATGAAGAGGCGTAACACGGGAGCACGACGACGATGAACGAGACAAGACCGCAGGTCCGCCGCCGCAAGGAAGCCCCCATGATCAGCTCCCACGCCGCTCTCATCTATACGATGGTCCTGGTCTCGGCCGCCGACAACGACATGACCGACGCCGAGTTGCGCACCATCGGCGAGATCGTCAACTTCCTGCCCATCTTCTCCGACTACAGCCTGGAGTTGCTGCCCACCACGGCCCGCGCCTGCGCCGAACTGCTGGAGCAGAGCGGCCTCGAGGACGCCCTGGGCCTGATCCGCACCAGTCTGGAGCCGCGACTGTGGGAAACGGCCTATGCCATCGCCTGCGACGTCGCCGTCGCCGACGGCCGCACCGGACAGGAGGAACTGCGGCTCCTTGAACTCCTGCGCCACCATCTGTCCATCGATGCCCTGGTTGCCGCGGCGATCGAGCGCGGCGCCCGCGCCCGGCACCTGCGCCTCACCGAGTAATACGGTTTCCAGACGACGCCGGTATCCCGGCGGGAACAGGTGCGCCGACAGTCCCTCGACGACAAGATCCCAGAACGGCCGGTCGGGGGACTGGGGGACCTTGACGTAGTCCTCGACGAACCGGTCGTAGCGGGCGGTGTCCAGGTCCAGCGCTCCCGACAGGTCCACGGCGGCGGGGTCGTCGAAGAACTGGACCGGTCGGTTCAGCGCCGCGGCATAGGCATCGACCGCCGGCTGGTTGAGCCAGTGCTCGTAGTAGGGCCGGGTCACCGCCAGCAGCACCGGGACCCGGAACATCACCGCGAGGGACAGGGCCGTGCTGCGCTGACCGATGGCGAGCCTGGCCCGCGACAGCAGGGCGGCGGTGCGGCCGTACTCGATGCGCCGGTCGCCGAACAGCCCCGGGTGGCCCGAGTAGTCGGCGCGGGGATTGGCGGCGATGACCACGGGCAGGCCAAGGTCCCGCTCCACCCGGTCGAGCAGCGCCCGCAGGCGGGGATGATAGGTCTCCGGGGTGAGGGGATTGGCGACGCCGAGATCGGCCATGTCCCGCTGGAAGCCGATGTTCTCGTCCACCAGCACCGCCATGTCCTCGCGCGGGCCGTCCGCCGCGCCGCGCAGGGGCCGGTGGTTCTCGTAGTCCAGGGCGTGGGCCCAGATGGTCCGCGTCTGCGGGCCGGTGGGATACATGCGCGCGCCCTCCACCGACTTGCGGCCGCCATGCACCGCGACCGCCGCCGTCGGCACGCCGAGCCAGCGCCTGGGCAGGCGGAACAGCAGGGAGCGCACCGGGTCCACCTGCCCCGCCTGCCAGCGGCGCAGGATATCGGCCACCCGCCTGGAGGAGGCCGCACCGTCGGCGGCATAGCGGACATGGCCGGGATAGGCGTTGGTGGACAGGAAGAAATAGGGACGTCCCGCCTCGCCCACCGCCCGGTAGACCTCGAGACGCGGGACGCTGCCGGTGAAGCCCACCAGCATGCACACCACGTCCGCCTGGGCGATGACGGCTACGGCGGCGGCCAGCGAGGCCCGGTCCGTCACCCGATGGACCACGAGGCCAGGGCTCGCGTCCCCCGCCGTAGCGCCGCGGGGGTCGCGCCAATGGGGCCGGGTGAAGGCGGTGACGTCGATCACCGTGACGTCGATGCCGCGCTCCGCCATCGCCGCCATGCCGAAGCGGCCATGGTCGCGGCGATCGACCGGGTTCTCGACGATGTAGCAGATCCGACGCAGCATGGCGGTGAACTCCCCAATCAACCGATGTGGCGCCGGGCGCGGTCGTCCAGGCTGCCGTCGAACAGGCTGGGGAACCGCTCGGCCAGCAGGGCGCGGTGCGTGGTGATGTAGGCCACCACGTCGGCGGTGCGCACCACCGGCCGTCCGGGAACATGGGCGTAGAGATGACGCATGAACGCCAGGTCCTCCTCGTAGTCCAGCGACAGCCGGTAGGCCTGCTCGGCCGGGCTTGTCGCCCAGTCCTCCAGGGCGAGCTTGTTCCCCGGCAGGGCCGACAGGAACCGCGACCAGCCATTCGGCGAGGTATCGGCGGCCAGCATGGCGCCGATGAACCGCCGCGACAAAAGGTAGGGCGCGCCGCCATAGAACAGCCCGCCACAGGTAATGACGTCGTGATCGTCCCAGGCGGCGGCGATGCCGGCCACCGCCTCCACCGAGACGAAGGCGTCATCGGCGTCGACGATGACCGCCGCCGGAGCCCCGTCGTGGTCCAGCGCCTCGGCATAGCGCACCAGCACGTTGTCGAGATCGCCGGCGAAGCAGCCGATACCCTGCGCCGTGGCGATGTCCCGCAGCGGCGCATCCTCCTCGCCCGTCGGCACGCACAGGACCAGGGGTACCGGCTGGGTCCGCAACCGCTCGATCAGACAGACGATGGCCGGCGTATCCCCCCGCATCGGCCGCAGGTGCTTGGCCGGCAGCCGGGAACTGCCGAGCCGCGCCGTGATCAGGACCCGAAGCGCACTCATGGCCGCCACTTCTCCTCAGAGACTGAACGATGGACCGGCAACCGGCCCCCCATGCATACAAGCTTGACGTGCCGATGTGTAGACTTGATTGGGCTGATGCTGAACGTGTCTCACAGGTCCTTGAAGCGGAAATCGAGGCTCATCCGACGCGGCCAGTGGCCGGGGCCGCCCGGCGGCAGTTTCAGGGGCTGGGCCAGGCGGATGGCCAGGAGGAAGCTTTCCAGCGCCTGGCGTTCGTATTCCAGACCATTGCGCGCCATCTGGTGGAAGCCGGGGATCACCGCCTCCGGTCTCCAGGGGGAGGCGCTGTCGAACGGCGGGGCCAGGTGGCCGTTGGGCAGGACGACGATGGCCGCGTGCAGGATCAGGTTCGCCCCCCGGGCCGCCCGGTAGTCGAAGCGCCAGAACTTGATGATCTGGGCCAGGATGACGTCCCGCTCCGACTGGGTCATTTCCCCGACCTCCTGGCCGGTGGGAAGGGGCTCGCCCAGGTGACCCAGGAGAACCGGGGCGTCGGGCGAGTCCTTCAGCAGGCCCAGGCTGCCGGTGAGGGGGCCAACGCCCGGCAACGCCGCCGCCGAGGCCGTCTGCTCCTTCGGCTGACGCGAACGGTTGGACTTTTCCGCGACCTTGGCCGTGGCCAACTGGGGAGTCGGCGGTGCCGGAATCAGCCGGGGGCTGGCCGGCCTCGGCTGAGGCGGCTCCGGCTTTGGCGGCTCGGGCTTCGGCGGCTCGGGCTTCGGCGGCTCGGGCTTTGGTGGCTCGGGTTTGGGTGGCTCCGGTTTGGGTGGCTCCGGTTTGGGCGGCTCCGGCTTGGGTGGCTCCGGTTTGGGCGGCTCGGGCTTGGGTGGCTCCGGCTTGGGTGGCTCCGGCTTGGGTGGTTCGGGCTTGGGTGGTTCGGGAGGGCGGACCACGTCGGCCTCGAAGGCCTGCTCCTGGTCTGGATTGCGGGTGATGGTCCTGGGCTTGTCGAAAAACAGCCCATGGATCACCAGCGCGTGCAGAATCAGCGAGATGGCAAGGGCGGCGCGGCAGGCCGGACACGGCGTGGCCTCGACGTGAGCAACGCCTATGTCCCGGAGGTCGCGATTGGCCTCGACGCTGGCCTCCGTTCGCGACTCCGGCCTGACCTCATCCACGGGTGGGATCCATTCTAGTACATCGTGGCGGAAGTCCGTTCCCCATCAGGCGGTCAGAGGCTTGCCGGACATGGTCCACTTGAAGGGCTTGGCCAGGGTCCGGTTGAAGCAGTCGGTGATATTGCGACCCACCCCCCTATACTGTCCTCACCGCCAATGGCGTCGCCATTTCCGCCACGATGTACCAGTCGAGAGGAGAGCGTCATGACCCCCACCCCCAACGGCCGCGCCCCGGCCGGAGCGTCCCCGCCGGTTGGCCTCTCTCCCGCAAGCCGCTTCCCCCGGCGGTCCGGGGCGCGACCCGTGGGGGTGTCAGGCGGCGGGCTTGCGTGGCTCATAGGGATGCATCAGTGCGACAAAGTGCTGGTCCATGGACTGGAGCCACTGGAGAGAAACGACCATCCGGCCGCGCAGCCCGGCGATGGCGTCGGCCTGACGCCGCTGTTCAGCGATGACCTGCATGAAACCATTCTCAATCAGCGACTTCAATTCCAGGTATCGGGCATCATCCATGTCTGCCTCCCTGTCCACGCGCCCATCATATCCCCCTTGACGGGGCGAGTCGAGCGGCGCAATCTGGAGCGGTTAATTCCGAGCAAGGCCTAAGAACGGCCGCCACGACAGTGGCAGTGGCAGTGGCATTTTTCATGCCCGGAGCCCATCCGGCGCATGCTCCCCATGCCGTAATGGAGTCGCCATTTCCGCCACGGTGCACTAGCGCTCGGCCCGCCAGGTCTCGACCCACAGGGTGCTGGGATCCTCGTGGCCGGTGGGGGTCACGCCCTTCAGCCATCTGGGCAGGATGAACGGATCGGCACGAAAGTACAGTGGCAGGGCCGGCAGGTCGTCGGCATAGATCTGCTGCAGGCGGCGCCACAGGTCCTTGCGTTTGTCGCGGTCCAGTTCGACCTCGATCCGGTCGATCAGGTCGTCCATCTCCGGGTTCGTATAGCCGCCATAGTTCTGCCCGGCCCAGTTGTTGGCAGCAGTCGGGATCATCTTGGAGTGCAGGGAACTGCGGGGCACGCTCTCCGGCGCCGACAGCCAGGCGTACATGGCGAGGGCGGCAAAGCGGCGATTCCTAAGCGTCTCGCCGAAGAACACCCGTGCCGGCTCGTTGCGGATGCGCACGTCGACGCCGAGGGTTTTCCACTGGCTCTGCAGCACCTGCTCCACCAGTTCGCGGATCCGGTTGCCGGCGGTGGTCATCAGTTCGAGGGTCAGGGGCTGACCGGCGGCGTTGCGGCGCAGGCCGCCGGCGCCCATGCGCCAGCCGGCCTCGTTGAGCAGGGCCGCCGCGCGGTCCGGCGCGTGGGGATAGGTGGTGATATCCTTGGCATGGACCCAGTCGAGGGGATTGACCGCCGTGTCGGCGACCGGCTGCCGGCCGCCGAACAGGCGCTCGGCGATCAGGGGCCGGTTCAGGCCAAGGAGCAGGGCGCGGCGCACCCGCACGTCCTTCAGGGCCGGGTTGTCGAGGTTGAGGTCGATGTGCTCAAAGGTGAGACCGGGCTTGTAGATCACCGAGAAGCGGTCGCCGTGCCGCTTCTCGAAGGCCAGCGCCTGGTCCAGGGTCAGCCCCAGCTCGCCGGCCACATAGTCCACCGAGCCCGACAGCAGGTTGGCCTCCAGCGCCGCCGTGTTCTCCACCACCTTGACGACGATGCGCCTGAACTGGGGCTGGGCGCCGAACCAGTAGGCGTTGCGCTCGAGGACGACGTGGGAGCCCCGCTCCACCTCGACGATGCGGTAGGGGCCGTTGAACAGGCCGGGACTGGTGGTGTCGGTGTCGAAGGCGGTGCGGGTACGGTACTGGGCCGGGTCGGCGAAGGCCGCCTGCTCCCGGCGTACCGGCAGGAGGCGGAAGTCGTTGATGGCGTTGTAGTCGAAGGTCACCCGATCCAGGTGCAGGGTGAAGGTCTTGTCGTCCCGGGCGTCGATGGACCGAATCCGCCGGTAGAGTTCGCCGCTGGAGAACCCGCTTTGCGGATGGCGCCCCACCTCCCAGGTGAACACCACGTCGCTGGTGGTGACCGGCGTGCCATCACCCCACACCGCCCGCGGCTGCAGGGTGTAGGTGACGGCGATGCCTTTGCCGCCGCCGGGCAGGTCCTCGAGGACCGCCTGTCCGTTCTCGATGGTCGGCAACTCGGTGCACAGCATGCACACCAGCGCCCAGTCCTTGTCATAGGCGGTGATCGGCCGGTTGGTCATGGCGAGGATGTAGCTCTTCGCCACCATCGGGTCGGTGGAGGGATGGAAGGAACTCGGGAACTGGGTGATGCCGATGGTGAGCTGGTCCCGCTCAGCCGCCAGCACCGGTCCCGCCGCCAGCGCCATGACGGCCGCTCCCAGGATCCAGGCCATCGTCCGTCGCCAGAGTGCCATGCTATTCTCCCATGCTCACACCACCCGCGCCAGCCAGGCGGAAAGGTCGTCGGTGACGTGGTGGCAGTGGCTCACGTCCTCGTCAAGCGGAACGAACCAGGGGACGGTATCGGCCGCGGCGGGCCGCACCCACACCGTGGTCATGCCGATGTCCGCCGCCGGCACCAGGTTCTTCGGGCTGTCTTCGAACATGGCCGCCCGCTCCGGGTCGAACCCGAATTGTCGCACCATGCGCCAGTAGGTCTCCAGGTTTGGCTTCGGCACGTAGCCGGCGGCGCGGATGTCGAAGATGCCCTCGAACGTCTCCGTCAGGTCCAGGTGGCGCAGCACGTCCACGGCATGGCGCTCCGAGCCGTTGGTGAACACCAGCTTGCGGCCCGGCAGCCTCTCGATGCCGGCCCGCAAGGCCGGGTCGGGAGTCAGCACGCTATGGTCGATGGCATGGACGTAGGCCAGGAACGACTCCGGCTCGATGGCGTGGCGCAGCATCAGACCGCGCAGCGTGGTGCCGTACTCGTGGTAGTAGCGTTTCTGCAGGAGGAACGCCTCGTCCTCGGGAATGCCGAGCGACGTGGCGATGAACCGCTTCATCCGCACGTCGATCTGGGGGAACAAGCTGGCCGTCGCCGGATACAGGGTGTTGTCCAGGTCGAACACCCACACGTTCAACTGATCAAGGCTGGAGTGAGCGGGGCTGTCGGCGCCGTGGGCCATGCGGGTCAGCGCACGACCTTGCGCAACTGGGCCAGCTCGTTGGCCTGGTCGCGGATGATGCGGACGAACTTGGTGAACAGGTGGGCGCTGACGGGGTCGAGCGCCTCGACCTTGCGGCGGAAACTCTCCCGGGTGACGATGACCAGCGTCGTCGGCTCGACGGCCCGGGCGGTGGCCATGCGCGGCATGTCGTCGATCAGCGCCATTTCGCCGACGATCTCCCCGCGGCCCACCATGGCCAGGATCACCTCGTCGTCCCGCGTCTTCTTGGAAATCTCGATCCGGCCCGACATGACCAGATAGGCGCGGTCGCCCGGCTCGCCCTCGTGGAACAGTCGCTGGCCGGCGGACACCTGGATTTTTTCGGTTTTCTCTGTTGTCGCAGCGGGCATCGTCGTCGGACTCCGAATCATCGGCACCGCCACAGAGTGAAGCGACGAACGGCCGCGGTCAATGCCTGCCGTGCGTGGTTTTCCACCTTCGGTTCTCGTTTCCTGGGAGCGCCCGGATGGCCCCACTCGACTCCCCGAGGGTTTGCGGGTAGGATGGGGTGATTGGACGGGGAGAAAATGATGACCCCGGAGAGGGAAGCCGAGCTGTTCGCCAAACTGGATATGTTGATCGACCTGGTTCGGCAGAATGCGACTGACATGAAGGATGTCGGCCAGCGCGTCTCCCGCGTTGAGGGGCGAGTCGAGGAACAGAGTTCGATGATCCAGCTCGTCGTCGCCGGCCGCATGGGCCGCAAGCCGGCAGCCTGAGGGGCGACCGATGAACGACGATAACGAAGCCCGCCTTTTCCGCCTCGAGGCCAGCGCCACCGAAGTCAAAGCGACGCTCGCCCGGCTGGAGCCGATGCTGATCAAGGTCCTGGAAACCCAGGCCGAAATGCGCGGTGAGATGCATGGACAGTTCCACCAGATCGGCCAGCGCATCAGTGACCTGAACGCCAGGCTGCCGGTATCGATCGGTGTGTATCAGCCTCAGGACAGGCGCACCGGCTGACGCCCTTCGTCGTCAATTCCCCAAACAGCGGTTGACCGGGACGGATTGATCGCGCACTCTCCCGCCCGTCATGAACGCCGCGCCACACCCGCTGTCCCCGGCCGAGAAGCTCGACTGGCTGCGCCTGATCCGCAGCGAGAACGTCGGCCCCATCACCTTTCACCGCCTGATGGAGCACTTCGGGTCGGCGGCGGCGGCGCTGAAGGCCCTGCCCGAGGTCGCCCGGCGGGGTGGCCGGGGCAAGCCCATCACCCTGTGCGCCAAGGGTGTCGCCGAGCGCGAGATGGAGGCGGCCCTGGCCGTCGGCGCCGAGGTCATCGCCAGGTGCGAGCCGGCCTATCCGCGCTACCTGGCGGCCATCGAGGATGCGCCGCCCCTCCTCTTCGTGCGCGGCAGTCCGCATCTGTTGCAGCGGCCGATGGTGGCGATCGTCGGCGCCCGGAACGCCTCCCTCAATGGCCGCAAGCTGGCCCGGCAGTTCGCCCTCGGCCTGACGCAGGGCTCGTTCGTGGTCGCTTCGGGGCTGGCGCGGGGCATCGACACGGCGGCCCACGAGGGGGCTCTGGCCGGCGGCACGGTGGCGGTCAATGCCGGGGGCGTGGACACCATCTACCCACCCGAGAACGCCAAGCTCTACGAGGCCATCGTCGGCGCCGGCGCGGTGGTGTCGGAGACCCCCATGGGCGAGGAGCCGCAGGCCCGCCATTTTCCCCGCCGCAACCGCATCATTTCCGGGCTGGCTCTTGGGGTGGTGGTGGTCGAGGCGACCACCCGCTCCGGCTCGCTCATCACCGCCCGCATGGCGCTGGAGCAGGGCCGGGAAGTGTTCGCGATCCCGGGCTCCCCCCTCGACCCGCGGGCGGAGGGGCCGAACCGGCTGATCCGTCAGGGGGCGACGCTGGTGGAGCGGGCCGACGATGTATTGAACGACCTCGCCGACCTTCTCCGCCGACCGCTCTCCGAGCCGCCGGCGCGCGATTTCGGCGGCCGCCCGCCGCCCGCCGCCGAGGTTGACTCCGGGGCCGCCCTGGACAGGGCGCGGGAGGAGGTGCTCGGCAGTCTGGGGCCGACGCCAGTCACGGTTGACGAAATCATCCGTCAGTGCCAATTGTCACCTCCGATGGTGTCGCAGATCCTGCTGGAACTGGAACTCGCCGGCCGGATCGAGCGTCACCCCGGCAATCAGGTGTCGGTGATCGCGTGATGGCATGGGCACTTCTAAAAAGCCCTCTCCCCCCTCTTCCGGGGGGAGAGGGTTGGGTGAGGGGGGACGCGAAGCTCCCGAGATGGTGCCGCCTGCCCCACCCCCTCACCCCGGCCCTCTCCCCCTCGAGGGAGAGAGGGGGAGGTTTTTAGAAGTGCCCGCAACAAGCCCGGTGAAGCAGGTCCCATGAGTTTCGTCGTCGTCGTCGAGTCGCCCGCCAAGGCCAAGACCATCGGCAAGTACCTGGGCCCGGGCTATCAGGTGGTGGCCAGCTATGGCCACATCCGCGATCTTCCGGCCAAGGATGGCTCCGTCCGCCCGGACGAGGACTTCTCCATGGACTGGGAGGTGGACGACCGGTCGGAGAAGCACCTGCGGGACATCGCGCACGCCCTCAAGGGGGCCGAGAAGCTCTATCTCGCCACCGACCCCGATCGCGAGGGCGAGGCCATTTCCTGGCATGTGCGCCAGGAACTGGAAAGCCGCAACGCCCTGACCGGCGTCGACGTCAAGCGGGTGACCTTCAACGAGATCACCAGGGACGCCGTTCTTTACGCCATCCGCAATCCCCGCGACCTCGACCACGAACTGATCCAGGCCTATCTGGCGCGGCGGGCGCTCGACTATCTGGTGGGGTTCACCCTCTCGCCGGTGCTGTGGCGCAAGCTGCCGGGCAGCCGGTCGGCCGGGCGGGTGCAGTCGGTGGCCTTGCGCCTCATCTGCGAGCGCGAGGCCGAGATCGAGCGCTTCGTGACCCGGGAATACTGGACCGTGGACGCCGACTTCCAGACGCCGAAGGGAGAGGCCTTCACCGCCCAGCTGACTCACCTCGACGGCCGCAAGCTGGACAAGTTCGACCTTGGCGATCAGGCGGCGGCGCTTGCCGCCCGGGCTCGCATCGAGGGGGGAGCGTTCACGGTCGGCGCGGTGGAGCGCAGGAAGACCAAGCGTCATCCCGCCCCCCCCTTCACCACCTCGACCCTGCAGCAGGAGGCCTCGCGCAAGCTGCACCTTGGGGCCAAGCGCACCATGCAGATCGCCCAGCGCCTGTACGAGGGCGTCGAGGTTGACGGCGAGACGGTGGGCCTCATCACCTACATGCGAACCGACGGCGTGCAGATGGCCGCCGAGGCGGTGAGCGCGGTGCGGGGGCTGATCGGCGACCAGTTCGGCGCGGCGTACCTGCCGAAGGCGCCGCGCGTCTACAAGACCAAGGCCAAGAACGCCCAGGAGGCCCACGAGGCCATCCGCCCGACCGATGTCGGCCGTCGTCCCCAGGACGTGGCCCGCTTCCTCGACCGCGAGCAGCTCAGGCTCTATGAACTGGTGTGGAGACGCACCGTGGCGAGCCAGATGGAGAGCGCCGAACTGGATCAGGTGGCGGTGGACGTCTCTGCCGCCGATGGTAACGCCACCCTGCGCGCCACCGGCTCGGTGGTGGTGTTCGATGGCTTCCTCAAGCTCTATCGCGAGGATCGCGACGACGCCGAGGGCGAGGACACCGACCGCATGCTCCCCCAGGTCATGGAGGGGGATGCCCTGGCCCGTGGCGACGTGCGCGCCGACCAGCACTTCACCCAGCCGCCGCCCCGCTACTCGGAGGCCAGTCTGGTCAAGAAGCTCGAGGAACTGGGCATCGGCCGCCCCTCCACCTACGCCACCATTCTGGGGGTTCTCCAGGATCGCGAGTACGTGCGGCTGGACAGTCGGCGCTTCATCCCCGAGGACCGCGGCCGGCTGGTGACGGCGTTCCTCGAAAGCTTCTTCAGCCGCTACGTCCAGTATTCCTTCACCGCCGACCTGGAGAACCAGCTCGACGACATCTCGGGCGGGCGGGTGGACTGGAAGGCCGTACTGCGCGAGTTCTGGCGCGAGTTCCACGAAGCGGTGGACGGTACCAAGGAACTGCGGGTGTCGGAGGTGCTGGACGCCCTCGACCGGGATCTGGGAGCGCATTTCTTTCCCACCGCCGAGCCCGGCACCGACCCGCGAGCCTGCCCAAGCTGCGGCGGTGGCCGGCTCGGCCTGCGTCTTGGCAAGTTCGGGGCGTTCATCGGCTGCTCCGCCTACCCCGAGTGCCGCTACACCCGCCCGCTGGCGGTGGGGGGTGAAGCCGGCGGGGCGGGAGACGCCGGCGGCGGCGTCCGCGAGCTTGGAACCGATCCGGTGACCGGCGGGGCGATCTCCCTGCGCAAGGGTCCCTACGGCCACTACGTCCAGCTCGACGCGCCGGCGGCCGCGGTCGCTCCGCCCCCTCCGCCTCCGCCCCCGCCTCCCGAGGAGGTGGAAGCCCCGGCCAAGGGCAAGAAAAAGGCCGCGAAGAAGGTCAAGGCCGAGAAGCCGGCCAAGCCCAAGCGGGTCTCCCTGTTCAAGGGACTGGAGCCCGTGGACGTGACCCTGGACACGGCCTTGAAACTCCTGGCCCTGCCGCGCGAGATCGGCATTCACCCGGAGTCCGCCCAGCCCATCGCCGTCGGCATCGGCCGCTTCGGCCCCTATCTCAAGCATGGGGATCTGTACAAGTCGATCCCCCCCGGCGACGACGTGCTGGCCATCGGGCTCAACCGCGCGGTGGACCTGCTGGCGGACGGCGGCAAGGCCCGCACGCCGGCCCGCGTTCTCGGCGCGCACCCCGCCGACGGCAAGCCGGTGACGGCGCGCGCCGGCCGCTTCGGTCCCTACGTGCAGCATGGCGAGCTGCGCGCCACCCTGCCGAAGGACAAGGTCGCCGAGACGGTGACTCTGGAGGAAGCGGTGGAGGTTCTCGCCGCCAAGGCCGCCAAGGGCGGCAAGCCGACGGCGAAGAAGGCCAAGGCCCCGCCCAAGGCCAAGGCCGCACCCAAGGCCAAGGCCGCGCCCAGGTCTAGAGCCAAATCCAAGGCAGCCGGTTGAAAATGGTGACCATTGATTCCCGTCGCACCAATATAAAGCCCTCTCCCCCCCCTTCAGGGGGGAGAGGGTTGGGTGAGGGGGGAGTGAAGCTCCCGAGATGGTACCGGCTGCCCCACCCCCTCACCCCGGCCCTCTCCCCCTCGAGGGGGAGAGGGGGAAAGGGGGTGTCCTGACCGTGGCCAAGGGAACCAGGCGTCCGCCCCCCCTGCCGACCAGGGACCAGCTCCGGGAGTACATCCGCGACACCCCGGGACCGCTGCACAAGCGCGACATCGCCCGGGCCTTCCAGGTCTCCGGCGAGGATCGTGTCACGCTGAAGCGCATGCTGCGGGAGCTGGAGAGCGAAGGCGACATCCAGCGGGTCGGCCACAAACGCACCTATGGCCATCCCGGCCTGCTGCCGTCGGTGGCGGTGGTGGAGATCACCGGCACCGACACCGATGGCGAGCTGCTGGCCCGGCCGCTGGTCTGGCGCGAGGAGGGCAAGCCGCCGCGCATCGTCATGGCTCCGGGACGGGGACGCGGCCAGCCGGCCATCGGCGTCGGCGATCGGGTGCTGGCGCGGCTGCATCAGGTGGCCGAGGGCTTCTACGAGGGCCGCACCATCCGCCGCATCGCCGCCGGCAAGACCCGGGTGGTGGGGGTGTACGAGACCGCCCCCGACGGCGGGCGCATCCGTCCCACCGACCGCCGCGAGAGGGACGACTACATGGTCCTGCCGGTTGACGCGGGCACTGCGGCCTCCGGTGATCTGGTGGTGGCCGAGGTGCTGCCGGGGCGCCACTTCGGCATGCGCACCGCGCGGGTGGCGGAGCGTCTCGGCGGCATGGACGAGCCCCGCTCCATCAGCCTGGTGGCCATCCACACCCACGGCATCCCCAACGAGTTTCCCTCATCGGCCCTGGCCCAGGCGGCGGACGCCGGTGCGGCACCGCTCGGCGACCGCGAGGACCTGCGTCCCCTGCCCCTGGTCACCATCGACGGCGAGGACGCGCGGGACTTCGACGACGCGGTGTGGGCCGAGGCCGACACCGACCCGGCAAACGAGGGCGGCTGGACCGTGATCGTCGCCATCGCCGACGTGGCCTGGTACGTGCGGCCGGGGGACGCCCTGGACCGCTCGGCCAGGGAACGGGGCAACTCGGTGTATTTTCCCGACAGAGTCGTGCCGATGCTGCCCGAGGCCCTGTCCAACGGCTGGTGCTCCCTGAAGCCCGACGAGGACCGGCCGTGTCTCGCCGTGCGCCTGCGCATCGACCGCACGGGAGAGAAGCTCGGGCACCGGTTCGTGCGGGGGATGATGCGCTCGGCGGCGCGGCTGACCTATTCCGCCGTGCAGGCGGCCCACGACGGCATCGGCGGGGACCTGGTCCCGGCCCTGGTGGCCCCGGCCCTGGTGGAGAAAGTGATCCATCCCCTCTATGGCGCCTGGCGGGCCTTGAGCCAGTGGCGGGCGCGGCGGGGGACCCTGGAGCTGGACCTGCCGGAGCGCCGGGTGGTGCTGGCCGACGATGGCAGCGTGGCGCGGGTGGAGCCCCGGGCGCGCTACGACAGCCACCGCCTGATCGAGGAGTTCATGATCGCCGCCAACGTCGCCGCGGCGGAAGAACTGGAGTCGCGGGGCCAGCCCTGCATGTACCGCATCCACGACGAGCCCTCCCTCGACAAGCTGGACGCCCTGCGGGAGTTCCTGGCCTCGGTCGGGCTCAAGCTGTCGAAGGGCCAGGTGCTGGAGGGGCGGCACTTCAACCAGATCCTGGCCAAGGCCGCCGGCACCCCCAACGCCCACGTGGTCAACGAGGTGGTGCTGCGCTCCCAGGCCCAGGCCGAGTACGCACCGGCCAACATCGGCCACTTTGGCCTTGGGCTGCGGCGCTATGCCCATTTCACATCACCGATCCGCCGCTATGCCGACCTCATGGTGCACCGGGCGCTGGTGTCCGGGCTGCGGCTGGGGGAGGGGGGGCTGCCGCCCGACGCCGCCGCCGAGTTCGCCGACGTCGGCTCCCACATCTCCTCCACCGAGCGCCGCGCCGCCGCCGCCGAGCGGGACTCGGTCAACCGCTATGCCGCCGCCTATCTCGCCGCCAACGTCGGCGCCACCTTCGCCGGACGGATCAACGGCGTGACCCGCTTCGGGCTGTTCGTCACCCTGCACGAGACCGGGGCCGACGGCATCGTCCCGGTGGGCTCGCTCGGCGACGACTATTTCGTCCACGACGCCACCCGCCACACCCTGGTGGGCCAGCGCAGTTCCCGGACCTATCGGCTGGGGGACGCGGTGACGGTGGTGCTGATGGAGGCCGATCCCATCACCGGCAGCCTGGTCTTCGCCATCGAGGGCGTGAAGGGCCGCCGTCCAAAGGTTCATAAGCGTCCCCCCCCATCGAGGGGCAGGGCTTTATGCTTGCGGGAAACGGATACGCCTTCTTTCACCCGATTGTCCCGGACTCGGCGGTTGCGGCGTTGACAGGAGGGTGGCACGGCTCTATCTCTGTCGAGGCTGGGCGGCATGCCGTGTCCGGCAGTGCATTCTTTTTTGCGACTTCGAGGGTTTCCTCATGTTTGGCGCCATAGCCCGGCGACTCTTCGGAACCGCCAACGACCGCTTCGTCAAGAGCCTCCACAAGCCCGTGGCCGCCATCACCGCGCTGGAGCCGGAGCTTCAGGCCCTGTCGGACGACGAGCTTAGGGCACGCACCGACGTGTTCCGGGCGCGCCTGGCCGAGGGGGAGACCCTGGACGACCTGCTGGTGGAGGCCTTCGCCACCGTGCGGGAGGCCTCGCGGCGCACGCTGGGGCAGCGGCATTTCGATGTGCAGTTGATGGGCGGCATCGTGCTGCATCAGGGCAAGATCGCCGAGATGCGCACCGGCGAGGGCAAGACCCTGGTGGCGACGCTGCCGGTCTATCTCAACGCCCTGACCGGCCGCGGCGTGCACGTGGTGACGGTCAACGACTATCTGGCCAGCCGTGACGCCGAGTGGATGGGGCAGATCTACAGGTTCCTCGGCCTTACGGTTGGGGTCATCCTCCACGCCATGGACGATGACGAGCGCCGGCAGGCCTATGGCAGCGACGTCACCTACGCCACCAACAACGAACTCGGCTTCGACTACCTGCGGGACAACATGAAGTTCCGCATCGAGGACATGGTGCAGCGGCCGTTCAACTTCGGCATCGTCGATGAGGTTGACTCGATCCTGGTGGACGAGGCGCGGACGCCGCTCATCATTTCCGGGCCATCGGACGAGTCGTCGGAACTGTACGTCCAAGTGGACCGGCTGATGTCCCGCCTCGGGCCGGAACACTACGACAAGGACGAGAAAAGCCGCGCCGTCACCCTGACCGAGGAAGGCGCCGAATACATCGAGCAACTCCTCGGCGATGCGGGATTGATGAAATCGGGAACTCTCTATGACGTCGGCAACGTGGTGCTGGTCCACCACGTGACCCAGGCCCTGCGCGCCCACAAGTTGTTCCAGTGCAACGTTGACTATATCGTCAAGGACGACCGGGTCATCATCATCGACGAGTTCACCGGCCGCATGATGGAGGGGCGCCGCTACGGCGACGGGCTGCACCAGGCCCTGGAGGCCAGGGAGCGGGTGCCGATCATGGCCGAGAACCAGACCCTCGCCTCCATCACCTACCAGAACCTGTTCCGCCAGTATCCGAAGCTCGGCGGCATGACCGGCACGGCCATGACCGAAGCGGCCGAGTTCGGCGAGATCTACGGCCTCGACGTGGTCGAGATGCCGACCAACGTGCCCTGCATCCGCATCGACGACGATGACGAGGTCTATCGCACGGCCCGCGAAAAGTACGAGGCGATCATCACCCTCGTCGCCGAGTGCAACTCCCGCCGCCAGCCGGTGCTGGTGGGCACCACCTCGATCGAAAAATCCGAACTGCTGTCGGACCTGCTGAAGAAGAAGGGCATCCCGCACAAGGTGCTGAACGCCCGCTATCACGAGCAGGAGGCCTACATCGTCGCCCTGGCCGGCGTGCCGGGAGCGGTGACCATCGCCACCAACATGGCCGGCCGCGGCACCGACATCCAGCTTGGCGGCAACGTGGAGATGCGCCTGCGCCAGGAACTGGCCGGCTTTGTCGACGACGAGGCCCGGGCGCGCCGCGAGGCCGAGGTGCGCAAGGAGATCGTCGAACTGAAGAAGGTGGCCCTGGAGGCCGGCGGCCTGTTCGTCATCGGCACCGAGCGCCACGAAAGCCGGCGCATCGACAACCAGCTCCGCGGCCGTACCGGCCGTCAGGGTGACCCGGGGGCCTCCAAGTTCTACCTGTCCCTCGAGGACGACCTGATGCGCATCTTCGGGTCGGAACGCATGGACCGCATGCTGCAGACCCTCGGCCTGCGCGAGGGCGAGGCCATCATCCACCCGTGGATCAACAAGGCGCTCGAGAAGGCTCAGCAGAAGGTCGAGGCCCGCAACTTCGACATCCGCAAGAATCTGCTGAAATACGACGACGTCATGAACGACCAGCGCAAGGTGATCTACGAACAGCGCCGCGAGATCATGGCCGCCGACGACGTGCAGCTGGCGGTGTCCGACATGCGCCACGAGGTGGTGGACGTCATGGTGGCCAACACCATCCCCGAGCGCGCCATGCCCGAGCAGTGGAACGCCGAGGTGCTGCACGCGGAGTGCCAGCGCGTCCTGTCCCTCGATCTGCCGATTCTCGAGTGGTTCCACGAGGACGGCATCGCCGACCAGGAGATAAAGCGCCGCATCCTGGATGCCTCGGACCGCTACATGGCGGAGAGGGCCGTCAACTTCGGCCCCGACATCATGCGCATGCTGGAGCGCAACATTCTCCTGCAAACCCTGGATCAGTCCTGGAAGGAGCACCTGCTGGTGCTCGACCATCTGCGCCACGGCATCGGCCTGCGCGCCTATGGCCAGCGCGATCCGCTGAACGAGTACAAGCAGGAGGCCTTCGCCCTGTTCGAGCGGCTGCTGCGCCAGGTCCGCGAGAGAACCGTCGAGGTGCTGTCGCGGGTCGAAATGCGGTCGCAGGTCGATCCCGACGAGTATGCTCCCCATCCCCCCGCCTGGCTGGAGGAGCATCACGACGCGCCGGAGCCGCTGGGGGCAGAGGAGTCCGATCGGATCGCCGCGGGGGATCCCGCGGACTGGACCAGGACCCGGCGCAACGATCCCTGTCCCTGCGGGTCGGGCCGCAAGTACAAGCACTGCCACGGTCAGGCGGCCTGACCGGCGATGATCCGCATCACCGGCGGTATCGCGATCGACGAGAGCGAAATCGTCGAGTGCTTCATCCGCTCCTCCGGTCCCGGCGGTCAGAACGTCAACAAGGTGGCGACGGCGGTGCAGGTCCGCTTTGACGTGCGCAACTCGCCCTCCCTACCCGCGGATGTGCGCGAGCGACTGGAGCGGCTGGCCGGGCGGCGGCTGTCGCGGGAGGGGATCCTGGTCATCACCGCCCAACGCTTCCGCACCCAGGACCGCAACCGGCAGGACGCCCTGGAGCGCGTGATCGAGCTGGTCCGGCTGGCCGCGGTCCGGCCGGTGACGCGCCACCCCACTAGGCCGACGGCCGGCTCACGTCGCCGCCGCCTGGAGGCGAAAACTCACCGCGGCGCCATCAAGCGGCTGCGCGAGGCTCCGGCGGAGGAGTGAGGCCAAATCCGGCCGTTAGAATGAAATATGAGGGAAATCGCCGACGACCGGAGCGCTGTTACCCGGACAGATACTTCAGCGAAGATTTTCGAGGTCTACAGGTCTTTCAGTTCAAGAAGGGTGTAAGTCACCTGGGTACGCTGTCCTGGCCTATCGACACTCTTTCTGAAAAGCCGTGCCTCCCAGCGACGTCCAATGACCCGCTCATCCGTTTCAATACGATTAAGGTATTCTTGGCTGATAATGGGGCCGACCTTGCCCGTGATGACTTCCGTGTCCTCAATTCTCAATTCAAAGCGACGAGCGTATGGCATAACGCCAATGAGTGTTCCAGTAACCGTCAGATCTTGTTCATCAATGCTGGCGTTCTGGCAACGTTGATGGGCGCGATCAACAGCTTTGGCATCAAAACTTCTATCTTTTTCGCCTTCAACGATCCTCATGGTTGCTTCATCATCATGGAGAATCTTGAAAAATGTCTTCACTGATGAGAACAGCCTGGGGTCCATTTCGTTGAGAGACGTGTTGAACGGATCTTCGCTCTCTGCCGCAAAGTGATCGAGGACATCCGTTACCTTGTCCACGGCCTCTCTAAGAGAGGAGTTGATAAGCTGCGGGCCATCCTGATCGCTCTCCTCGAGTAGGAAGCCAAACGATCCATGTAGTATGCCAGTAATGTTAAGGTTCGCAGCTTGCCTGGCAGGAGTGGGACCACGTTGCGCCAGCCCACCGGTCTCTGACGTGGCGAGGTGTTTGGCAACAAGATCCTGGTAGCTCGCCAGAGCCTTTGCGGCGAACTCAGTGGCAATGGATCGAGACCCATGAACGGGCTTGCCATAAAACATGAGAGCGACATTGGCAAGCGTATCCCGGCTGCGCTCCAAACCAGCCAGCTCGGTCTCAATCTCCTCCTTGCGAGCTTCAAATCCCATCCTTCCGACGTAATCGTCCTCCTGCAAGGACGACAGTATCGCGTTTACCGCAGAAAGGTCCGCAAGCAGGGCATCCTTCAAAAGTTTCTTCGTCATGGCGTGAGCCTCCGAAGCATAGCCAACGCGTCTGCATCGTCAGCGCTATCGAGTTGAACTTGCACCATCCCTTTCCAGAGCCCGCTCATTCTCCGATGTGAGAACAACCCGAACCAGTACGTCGTGTGCTGAACGACCTTTTCTGGTTGGATGCCAAGGTCAACGCCGTATGCATCACACATGTAGGTGGTCTTGGTAAATCTATGATCAAAGAGCTGCCCGTTGACTCTGAACCACGTCGTCCACTGATCGTCGGCCACGGGACGTCTGTAAAACGTTACCACGTCAATGTCATTGGGCGAGCGACTTTCCGACGCTTCAATGTTTTCCACGAAGCTGCCATCGAGCCACTGAAACGCGGCGACCAAGCCCGCAGCCCTCAAGTCCGCACGGTACCGCAGCAACCCCCCAAGAATCTCCAGCCGTTCTGGAGAGATCCCGAACCGGTCGACCACCTCAACCATTGTCGCCTGATATGGCGACGCGTCGGTCGACACGGTAGGGCTGCTTCCCGTGAAGGGAGGAAGAACCCCTGACAGGTCGAAGGCCGGAATCATCCCCCGCTCCTTCTGCCATAGCTTGCCACGGCTCCTTTCCCTCCTTTATGAGTAGAACCCTATTGGCAATATGGCACGGTCATGCACTTTTGAATAGTCAAAACCTCAACCGTTAGCGCAATCAACAGATTCGTGCCGCCTGTTTCCGACGGCAGCGCCTGTCGCTTTGAAGGTATTGAGATCGGAAAAGGCTTGGCTGGGGCGCCAGGATTCGAACCTGGGATGGCGGGACCAAAACCCGCTGCCTTACCGCTTGGCCACGCCCCAATTGCCGACGGACCGACCGTGGGGGAGCATAGTCAAGTTCCCCCCTTCCGGCAACCGCGGTTGATAAAGAGCCTTGCACACCGCCGCCGGGGCGCCCGATGCAGGTGTAGCGGAAACCGGCATCGGCGACGTCGCGGGGATTGTAAATGTTGCGCAGGTCGATCAGCACCGGCGCCTTCATGAGCTGCTTCATGCGCTCGAAGTTCAGGCTGCGGAACTCGTTCCACTCGGTGATGATGACCAGGGCGTCGGCGCCCTGCATGGTATCGTAGGCGTTTTCGCACCAGACCACGCCGTCCAGCATCTTCCTGGCCTCGGCCATGCCCTCGGGATCGAAGGCGCGCACCACCGCGCCGGCCCGCTGCAGGGCGGGGACGATGTCCAGGCTGGGGGCGTCGCGCATGTCGTCGGTGTTGGGCTTGAAGGTCAGCCCCAGGACGGCGATGGTTCGTCCGTCCACCGAGCCGCCGCAGAAGGCGATGACCCTCTGGGCCATGTCCCGCTTGCGCTGGTCGTTGACGTCCACCACGGTCTCGATGATCCGCAGGGGCGAGCCATAGTCGCGGGCGGTCTTGACCAGGGCCAGGGTGTCCTTGGGGAAGCACGACCCGCCATAGCCCGGCCCGGCGTGCAGGAACTTGCCGCCGATGCGCCCGTCGAGCCCGATGCCGTGGGCCACGTCGTGGACGTCGGCTCCCACGGCCTCGCACAGGTCGGCGATCTCGTTGATGAAGGTGATCTTGGCGGCCAGGAAGGTGTTGGCGGCGTACTTGATCATCTCCGACGTCTCGATCGAGGTGAACAGGATCGGCGTCTCGATCAGGTAGAGGACCCGGTACAGGCGGCGCATGACGTCCCGCGCCCGCTCGGAGATGGTGCCGATCACCACCCGGTCGGGCCGCATGAAGTCGTTGATGGCCGAGCCTTCGCGCAGGAACTCCGGGTTCGATACCACGTCGAACTCGGCATCCGGGCGAACGCGGCGGATGATCTCCTCCACCTTGCGGCCGGTGCCCACCGGGACGGTGGACTTGGTCACCACCACCGTGTAGCCGGTGATGGCCCGCGCGATCTCCTCGGCGGCTGCGTAGACGAAGGACAGGTCGGCATGGCCGTCGCCGCGGCGGCTCGGGGTGCCGACGGCGATGAACACGGCGTCGGCCCCGGCCACGGCCGAGGGCAGGTCGGTGGTGAACGACAGCCGTCCGGACTTGACGTTGCCGTCCACCAGGTCGTCGAGACCCGGTTCGTAGATCGGCATCACGTTGCGTTCGAGCTTGGCGATCTTGTCGGCGTCACGGTCGACGCAGACCACGTCGACGCCGAACTCGGAAAAGCACGTTCCCGACACGAGCCCGACGTACCCGGTTCCGATCATGGCGATGCGCATGGTGACAGCCTCGTTCTGGCTCGTTCTGGGGGGTCAGTACTCGGCCTCGATTTCCCTGAGGGCCGCCCGCACCTGCTCGCGCATGTCGGGACGCTCCAGGGCGTAGGCTATGTTGGCGTGCAGGAAGCCCACCTTGTCGCCGCAGTCATAGCGCCGCCCCTCGAACCGCAGGCCGTGGAAGGGAATGCGGCCGATGGTCGCGGCCATGGCGTCGGTGAGCTGGATCTCGTTGCCGGTCCCGGCCGCCCGCAGGTTCAGGTGCTCGAAGATCGCCGGGTGCAGGATGTAGCGTCCGGTGATGGACACGGTGGAGGGCGCCTTGTCCGGATCGGGCTTTTCCACCAGACCCTTGGCCACCACCAGGCGGCCGTGGTCGGACTCGACGTCCAGGATGCCGTAGCGGCGGGTGTGTTCCCTCGGCACGTCGATCACCGCCACCACGTTGCCGCCGGTTTCGGCGTGCAGGTCCACCATCTGCTTGAGGCAGGGGGTGCGGGCCAGGATCAGGTCGTCGGGGAGGATCACGGCGAATGGCTCGTTCTCCACCAGGTCGCGGGCGCACCACACGGCGTGGCCCAGACCGAGGGGGTCCTGCTGACGGGTGTAGGAGATCTGCCCCGACTTCGGCATCCACGAGGTTACCGCCTCGATCAGGTCGGTCTTGCCGCGCTCGGCCAGTTTGCGCTCGAGATCGGGGGCTGAGTCGAAGTGATCCTCGAGCGCCGTCTTGCCGCGGCCGGTGACGAAGATGAAGTGCTCGATGCCGGCGGCCTGGGCCTCCTCGACGGCGTACTGGATCAGTGGCTTGTCCACCACCGGCAGCATTTCCTTGGGCATCGCCTTGGTTGCCGGAAGGAAGCGGGTCCCCATTCCTGCGACCGGAAACACCGCCTTGCGAACGCGTATGGGCATGGCCCTCTCCCTCGTGCTGAACCATGGCCCGCTGCGCGGTGTCCAGGTCTCGACCTTTTCGCGACCGTTTGTGCCATGGCGCGGCCGCGGACGCAAGGTATCACGACCCGAGCAGCACGTCCTTGGCGCGATTGATCTGGGCGGCCAGGTAGGAGGAGCCGCCATGGTCGGGATGGACCTTGCCGATCAGGTGGCGGTGGGCCTTGCGCACCGCCTCGGGCTCGGCTCCGGGGTCGAGGCCCAGGATGTGGTACGCCTCCTCGCGGGACATGCCGCCGGGCGGCGGTGGGGGAGGGGGAGTGTACGCCGTTTTATCGGCTTTATCGGCCGTGGGGGTCCGCCACTCCGGGTGGGCGTGGTCGAGCCAGGCCTCCAGCAGCCGGCTCGACTCCTCGTCCACCAGGCATTCGCGGGAGAACTCCATCAGGTCGGCCATCGACATGTCGTCGAGCCGCTGGCCGACGAAGCGTCCGGCCAGCACCCGGCCGCTCATCAGGCCGCTGTCGTGGTCGAGGGTCATGCGCAGGAAGGCCGAGTGCACGGCCGAGGCGCCACCGTTGGACGCCTGGCCGCGCGGGGCGCCGAAACGCGACCCCGAGCCCGTTCCGCCGGTGGGGTAGAAGCCGCCGCCGACCACGTTGATCAGGAACAGCCGCAGCGTCCTCAGCGCGGCGTGGAGTCGCGCCAGCCGCACCACCCAGGGCAGCAGGGCCGCGCCGGCGGCGAAGGCCCAGCCCAGGCGTCCGGTCACCAGCAGGAACAGGGCGGCGACCACGAGAATGGCGATCGTGGTCCACCGGGCGGTGCGCAGCACCTCCCTGGCCTCGGTGGACAGGAACCAGCGGAGGACGAGGACGACCAGGACGAACGCGGCAAGACCGAGGATCAGCGAGGCCGGCATGGTGATCCGCTCCTCATGGTCCGCCCAGGGGCTGGTGGGCGAGAAGGCGCGCCATCCCGCCGGTACGCCGGCTATACTCGAGGAGCGCCCGGCGCCCACCGGCGGCATACACGGCGACGGCGCTCAGCAGCTCGCGCAGCTGATGGGGGCTCGTGGCGTCGAAGCGGCAGCAGGCCCCGCCGGTCAGCCGGGCGAAGTGCTGGAAGGCGCGCGAGGCGGCGCTGTCGGTCCCCTCGTGGAACAGGAACGCCGGCACGCCGAGCAGCCCAAGCTCGCCCGCCGGCAGGGCCAGCCGGTCCACCTCCTCCTCCATGCAGTCCCCGACGAACACCAGCGCGTTGACCTTCTCCGCCTCGCGGGTTTCGGCCGCCACGTGGCGGAACACACGCTCGATCTGGGTCGGACCGCCGAGACAGCGCACCGACAGCATCAGCCGACACAGCCGCTCGGCATCGGCCACCCAGCCGCTGGCCCGGCACTCGCCCAGCCCGCGGTAGTATACGAGCTGGATCTCGAGACCGCCAAGGGCCGCCGTCTCGCGGAACATGTCGGACTGGATGCGGATGGCCTGGTCCCAGGTCGGTTCGCGGCTTGCCGTCGCATCCATCGCGAACACGAGCCGCCCGCGCCGCCCGGACGGCGCCGCCGAGGCGCGGGTCTCCGCCACCTTGCGCAGAAACTCATCCACCTCGCCGCGGGAGGATGTGGACGGCAGTTTTCCCTCTTGGTCAGCCATTGCGTCCCTGCTCTCACGTCCTACGGTCAAAGATAGTCGGTCAGGGGGCGCGCTTCCAGGGAGGACTGCGAGAGAGGGCTGCGAACGCACCTTGACAGCCGGTCCGGGTCCGGTATTGTGCGCGGCTCGTGATCACGGATTTGTTCGGAACCCACCCATGGCCAAGCCCGCAACCGTTCTTATAAAGCTCGAAAGCACCGAAGGCACCGGGTTCTTCTACGTGAAAAAGAAGAACCCCCGCAAGACGACCAACAAGCTGGAATTCCGCAAGTATGATCCCGTGGCCCGCAAGCACGTGATCTTCAAGGAAACCAAGATCAGGTAGGTTGCCTCTCTCCACGGCGAGGCGGGGAGCCTTCTCTGATGCGCCTTCTTGCGACTGGCCTGACGGCGGCCGTTGCCGCGGTGGCGGCTGCTGCCGCCGTCCGCTACGTGATGATCGAACCCCGCGAGATCGGCGCCCTCTGTCAGGCCGGACTCGGCCCGTGGTGGTGCCCGGTCCGTCAGGCGCTGGTGGTCGTCTTCCGTGAGAATCTTCTTGGCCTCGGCGCCCTGGTCCTGGCCGTCCTCGGCTATGTCGGCGGCGAGTCGCGGGCGGCCCGCGTCTTCGCGGTGCTGGCGGTGGCGCTGGGAGCGGTGGCGCTGGTCCTCTACAACGCCGGTCTGGGGGCCCCCGCCCTCCTTCTCGGCCTGATGCGGGTGGCCCGGCTCGACCGGATGGTCAGGGCCTGACTCACGACCAACAAAAGCCCTCTCCCCCCTGCCTTCAGGGGGGGAGAGGGTTGGGTGAGGGGGGTGCCGAAGCGAAGCTCTCGGGATAGTGCCACCTGCCCCACCCCCTCACCCCGGCCCTCTCCCCCTCGAGGGGGAGAGGGGGTAAGTCGCCCAGACTCGACTC
>JAMOBE010000192.1:0-3110 GCA_039908285.1 Alphaproteobacteria bacterium | reverse complement strand
TCGCGCGCGGCCACCTTGGCGGAGGCGCTGGTGAAGGTCTCGATGCCGAGAGTGCCGCTCACCGCGCCGAGATCCTCGGTCAGTTCGACCAGCGCCCAGTCCTTGGCGGCCATCGTGTCGGTGTAGGCGGCGGCGCCGTCGAACCCTGGGGCGATGTGGACGCGCCGGACCGAGGCGGAGGCCAGGAACCCGCCATCCTTGTAGCCGACCGAGAACCGCAGTGACCCCGGTGATACCCGCTTCTTCGTGGTCTTGCTCCAGAAGCAATGGGCGGCGGTCAGCACCAGACGGCGGCCGATCATCGCGCCTGAGCAGTACCCGCCGTCGGTGGTCAGCCGGCCGATGGCGCTCCAGGGATACCGATCACCGGCGATGATCCACCGGTGGTGCAGATCCATGATCTGGCCGGGGATGGTCCGGTGGGCCATGGATGCGGAGGTGGTGGCCATGGCGGTCTGGGTCACCTGAGCGACTGCCGGAAAGCCGCCGAGACCGGCCAGGATCGCCATGGCGGCGCCGAGCCCAATGCAATGCCGTTTCCTCATCGTCGTCGTCCCACGTCGAGGGAGAACATCTCCCTCTCGATGAGACGATTACGGCGCTGTGTCGGCGCACAGCCAAGCATAGTATAAGCATTATTAGCGCAGTAGTTGACTTGACTTCAAAGTAATCATGCAACTTTTAAATACACACCAAGTGACAAAAGGGGCTACCTCATGAAACCCGCATCCATCTCACTTGCCGCGCATCTTGCCGGTGAGGTGACCACGCTTTGCACCTGCTGGACGATCACCCGCACGGATGGCCTGGTGCTGGGCTTCACCGATCACGATCGAGACATTACCGTCGGCGGGATGATCTACCGGGCGGCCAGCGGCTACAGCCCGTCGGCCGTGGCCTCCTCGGCCAGTCTCGCGGTGGACAATCTCGATGTCGACGTGGTGCTGGACGATGAGGGCATCACCGACGGCGACCTGCGGGCCGGGCTGTATGACCACGCGGAAGTTGAGGTGATGCTCGTCAACTGGGCGGCACCCACGGACGGCGGCATGGTCCTCAGCCGGGGACATCTGGGCGAAGTCGCCCTCAAGGGCGCCGTCGCCACGGCCGAGATCCGGGGTCTGGTACAGGCCCTCGCCATCAACATCGGCGAATACTTCTCGGCCGATTGTCGGGCCTCCCTGGGGGACGCCCGTTGCGGTGTCGATCTGGCGGCGCTCACCGTCGCCGGCACCGTGGCGGCGGTGATGAGCCGCCGCCGCTTCACCGCCGCCGGCGTGGCGGGCGCCGAGTACGTCGGCGGCATGGTGGCGTTCACCAGCGGCGCCTGCGCCGGTCTCCGGATGGAGGTGAAAGCCAGCGATGGTGCTGACATCACCCTGTTTGTGCCGATGCCTCGCGAGATCGCCGTCGGCGACAGTTTCACCGTCCATCCCGGATGTGACCGCAGCTTCGCCACCTGTCGGAACCGCTTCAACAACATTCTCAACTTTCGCGGCGAGCCCTTCGTGCCCGGCCAGGATGCCTCGATGAGCTACCCCAACGCCAGATCCGGATAATCACCATGAGCGCAAAAATGCCCGTTCAGATTGATGACATTCTCCGCACCGCGCGAGGCTATCTCGGTGTCCGGTTCCGGCACCAGGGGCGGTCACGCGGTGGCCTCGATTGCGCCGGGCTGATCGTGGCCGTGGCGCACGATCTCGGGCTTTCGGATGCGGACTACACCGCCTATGGCCACGAGCCCGACGGTCGCACGCTGCATACCCTGCTCGCCCGCCACATGGACGAGGTGGCCCCGGGTGACATGGCCCTCGGTGACGTGGTCTTCATGGCGTTCCAGGCGTTCCCGCAGCACCTCGGCATCCTGGCCGACGCCGGGCGGCCGTTCAGCCTGATCCACGCCTTCGCTCCGGCCCGCAAGGTCATCGAGCACCGCCTTGATGACGAGTGGGCAGGTCGAGTCAGGAACGCATACCGATTCAGGGGGATTTGATGGCCGTCCTCGCACTCGCCGCCGCCGGTGCCGCCATCGGCAACACCTTCGGCTATGCCGCCGCCGGCTGGATGGTGGGGTCGTTCCTCGGCCAGACGCTGTTCCCAGGCGGCTCGGCTGGGGGCGGGATGGATCGCACCACCGAGGGACCGCGTCTCGGTGACCTGTCGGTGCAGGTCTCCACGTATGGCAAGGAGATCCCGATCACCTTCGGCACCGTGCGCATGGCCGGCAACGTCATCTGGTCGGGTGGTATCCAGGAAACCCGCCACGAGACCACGACCGTGGTGCGCTCCGGCAAGGGCGGACGCAAGAAAAGCACCAGTAAAAGCACCACCATCACCTACACCTATTCGGTGTCCTTCGCCGTCGCCTTCTGCCAGGGACCCATCGACGCCGTCACCCGCATCTGGGCGGATGGAAAGCTGCTCTACGATTGTCGCCCGTCGAACCAGGGGGGTGTCTCCTCGCGGGGGGCCAGCATCGTCGTTCACAAGGGCACCGAGGATCAGGAGCCCGATCCCACGATCCAGGCCGCCAAAGGGATCGACGCGACACCGGCGTTTCGCGGATTGGCCTATGTGGTATTCGGCAATCTTCAGTTGCAAGATTTTGGAAATCGGACTCCAAATATATCGGCGGAGATCGTCCGCAGCGCCACGGGATCAAAGCCGGCCATTCTGGTTTCCGACACGGGCTTCACCCGCGACACCTACGTGTTTTCCACTGGCGGAGAGTTCCTCTACTACCTCGATGGCAACGTCCTCTACAAAGTGGACGCCATCAGCAATCGGTTGATTGCCTCCGCGACCATGCCAACTCGGTTCGGCCGGCTGATCGCCACCGGAGCAGGCAGGCTGTACTTCGCCTCCTCCGAGGGCAACGACTGCCATGTGCACGACATCGATCCGGACACCCTGACCAGTCGGGCCAGCAGCGGCAAGATCGGCTTCCTCAACGACATCTGCGTTACCGGCGGCGGCACGCTGTACTGTTTGAGTTTTTTCCACAATGGCCCGGTCCATGTCTGGCCCAATGGCCGCCTGCCGGATGAGCCTGAGCCCGCCGTCCCGAGCCTCGGGGTATTCGGGCCGGATGCGGCGGTCATGGGCTG
>JAMOBE010000191.1:0-3111 GCA_039908285.1 Alphaproteobacteria bacterium | reverse complement strand
CAGCCCATGACCGCCGCATCCGGCCCGAATACCCCGAGGCTCGGGACGGCGGGCTCAGGCTCATCCGGCAGGCGGCCATTGGGCCAGACATGGACCGGGCCATTGTGGAAAAAACTCAACGTGTACAGCGTGCCGCCGCCGGTGACGCAGATGTCGTTGAGGAAGCCGATCTTGCCGCTGCTGGCCCGACTGGTCAGGGTGTCCGGATCGATGTCATGCACGTGGCAGTCGTTGCCCTCGGCAGTGGCGAAGTACAGTCGGCCTGCTCCAGTCGCGATCAGCCGGCCGAACCGAGTCGGCATGGTCGCAGAGGCGATCAACCGATTGCTGATGGCGTCCACCTTGTAGAGGACGTTGCCATCGAGGTAATAGAGGAACTCGCCGCCACTGGAGAACACGTAGGTGTCGCGTGTGAAGCCCGTGTCGGAAACCAGAATGGCCGGCTTTGATCCTGTGGCGCTACGAACGATCTCTGCCGTGATGTTCGGCGTGCGGTTGCCGAAGTCTTGCAACTGAAGATTGCCGAATACCACATAAGCCAATCCGCGAAACGCCGGGGTCGCGTCGATCCCCTTGGCTGCCTGGATCGTGGGATCGGGCTCCTGATCCTCGGTACCCTTGTGGACGACGATACTGGCCCCCCGCGAGGAGACACCCCCCTGGTTCGACGGGCGGCAATCGTAGAGCAGCTTTCCATCCGCCCAGATGCGGGTGACGGCGTCGATGGGTCCCTGGCAGAAGGCGACGGCGAAGGACACCGAATAGGTGTAGGTGATGGTCGTGCTTTTACTGGTGCTTTTCTTGCGCCCGCCCTTGCCAGAGCGTACCACGGTCGTGGTCTCGTGCCGGGTCTCCTGGATGCCGCCGGACCAGATGACGTTGCCGGCTATGCGCACGGTGCCAAAGGTGATCGGGATCTCCTTGCCATACGTCGACACCTGCACCGACAGGTCACCGAGGCGCGGCCCCTCGGTGACGCGATCCATCCCGCCGCCAGCCGAGCCGCCCGGGAACAGCGTCTGGCCGAGGAACGATCCGACCATCCAACCGGCGGCGGCATAGCCGAAGGTGTTGCCGATGGCGGCTCCGGCGGCGGCGAGTGCGAGGACGGCCATTTACGGACTCCGATAGCGATAGCAGTTGCGGATTCGGCCCGCCCACTCGTCATCAAGACGGTGCTCGATCACCTTGCGGGCCGGAGCGAAGGCGTGGATCAGGCTGAACGGCCGCCCGGCATCGGCCAGGATGCCGAGATGCTGCGGGAACGCCTGGAACGCCATGAACACCACGTCGCCAAGGGCCATGTCACCCGGAGCTACCTCGTCCATGTGGCGGGCGAGCAGGGTGTGCAGGGTGCGGCCGTCGGGCTCGTGGCCATAGGCGGTGTAGTCCGCATCCGAAAGCCCGAGATCGTGCGCCACGGCCACGATCAGCCCTGCGCAATCGAGGCCGCCGCGTGACCGCCCCTGATGCCGGAACCGGACACCGAGATAGCCCCGCGCGGTATGGAGAATGTCATCAATCGGAACGGGCATTATAGCGCTCCTGGTGATTATCCGGATCTGGCGTTTGGATAGTCCATGGCCCGGTCTTGGCCTGGCACGAAGGGCTCGCCGCGGAAGTTGATGATGTTGTCGTATCGCTGCCGACAGGTGGCGGCGGTACGATCACATCCAGGGTGGATGGTGAAGGAATCACCGACGGCGATCTCGCGCGGCACTGGCACGAACAGGGTAATGTCGGCACCATCGCTGGCTTTCACCTCCATCCGGAGGCCGGCGCAGGCGCCGCTGCTGAATGCCACCATGCCGCCGACATATTCGGCGCCCGCCACACCGGCGGCGGTGAAGCGGCGGCGGCTCATCACCGCCGTCACGGCACCGGCGACAGTGAGCGCCGTCAGATCGACACCGCAACGGGCGTCCCCCAGGGAGGCCCGGCAATCGGCCGAGAAGTACTCGCCGATGTTGGTGGCGAGGGCCTGTACCAGACCCCGGATCTCGGCCGTGGCGACGGCGCCCTTGAGGGCGACTTCGCCCAGATGTCCCCGGCTGAGGACCATGCCGCCGTCCGTGGGCGCCGCCCAGTTGACGAGCATCACCTCAACTTCCGCGTGGTCATACAGCCCGGCCCGCAGGTCGCCGTCGGTGATACCTTCGTCATCCAGGACCACGTCGACATCGAGATTGTCCACCGCGAGGCTGGCCGAGGAGGCCACGGCCGACGGGCTGTAGCCGCCGGCCGCCCGGTAGCTCATCCCGCCGACGGTCACGTCCCGATCGTGATCGGTGAAGCCCAGCACTAGGCCATCCGTGCGGGTAATCGTCCAGCAGGTGCAAAGCGTGGTCACCTCACCGGCAAGATGCGCGGCAAGGTTGGCGGATGCGGGTTTCATGAGGACAGACCTTTTGTTGTTTGTTTTATATTTACGAGTCTCCTGATGAGACCGAAGTCAAGTCAACTACGACGCTCATAATGCTTATACTATACTTGGCTGTGTGCCGACACAGCGCCGTAATCGTCTCATCGAGAGGGAGATGTTCTCCCTCGACGTGGGACGACGACGATGAGGAAGCGGCATTGCATTGGGCTCGGCGCCGCCATGGCGATCCTGGCCGGTCTCGGAGGCTTTCCGGCCGCCGCTCAGGTGACCCAGACCGCCATGGCCACCACCTCCGCATCCATGGCCCACCGGACCATTCCCGGCCAGATCATGGATCTGCATCACCGGTGGATCATCACCGGTGACCAGTATCCCTGGAGCGCCATCGGCCGGCTGACCACCGATGGCGGTTACTGCTCAGGCGCGATGATCGGCCGCCGTCTGGTGCTGACCGCCGCCCATTGCTTCTGGAGCAAGACCACGAAGAAGCGGGTATCGGCGGGATCGCTGCGGTTTTCGGTCGGCTACAAGGATGGCGGGTTCCTGGCCTCAGCCTCGGTCCGGCGCGTCCACATCGCCCCAGGGTTCGACGGCGCCGCCGAGTACACGGACACGATGGCCGCCAAGGACTGGGCGCTGGTCGAACTGACCGAGGATCTCGGCGCGGTGAGCGGCACTCTCGGCATCGAGACCTTCACCAGCGCCTCCGCCAAGGTGGCCGCGCGCGA
>JAMOBE010000190.1:0-3132 GCA_039908285.1 Alphaproteobacteria bacterium | reverse complement strand
GGCGCAGGGCCTCGTCCACCGCGGCCTGCCAGCGGGCCGGGGTGAGGAACTCCCCATAGCCGACGCGGCCGCCGGCGCCGTAGCTGCCGGTCTCACGGCGGTCGCCGTCGGCACAGACGATGGCGACGCTGATGCGGACCAGCGGCCGGATGTCGGCCGCGGCGTCTCCGCCGGCGCGGAGGATGTGCACCGCCTGCCAGCTCGCCGACAGTGACGCCATCACCTGGACCACCCTTGGATCGCGGCCGCGGGCATAGGCATCCAGCTCCCCCAGCAGCTTGACCTTGGTGTCGAAGGGGATCTGGGACAGGGGGTTGAGGTCGGTGTAGAGGGACTGGTTGGTGCCGATGGGGCCGCCCGCCATCACGCCTCCCCGCCCGGAGCGCACGGCCTTGACCGTCTCCGCCGCCCGCCGCAGGGCCGCCTCGCTCAGGTCGCTGGCGTGGGCATAGCCGGCGGCCTCTCCCACCACGGCCCGCAGGCCAAACCCCTGCGCCGAGTCGAACGAGGCGCTCTTGATGCAGCCGTCGTCGAGATTGATGCTCTCCGACTGACGGTACTCCAGGTACAGCTCGCCGTCGTCGGCCCCGGCCAGGGCGTCGTCGACGATTCGCCCGGCGGTGGCGCGGTCGAGACCGGCTCGGGTAAAGAACAAATCCTCGGTCACGGCGATGTCGGTCATGGAGAACTCTCCTCAGGGACGCCGCTTGGCAATGCGGGCGGAGGTGGACATACTGCCACGGCGATCCCGATCAATGGTGCAGTGTTATATGGGGATGACCGAACAAACAACAGAGGATCGGGGGCTGGATCAGGATCGGGAGCGGGTGACCGCGCGCGTGCCGTCGCTGCACGAGCATCCGCTGCGCCATGAACTGGCCCAGGAGGTGCACGCCCGGCCCCATGAGGAGCTGCAGCGGCCGGTCCGCGTGTCCCACCTCGCCGTCACCGGCGGCGCGGCGGAGGCCGAGAGGGCCGCCATCACCGATCTCTGTCACCGCGTTGGCGCGCCGGTGCCGGCACCATTCGCCAACTACCTGTCGGTGGATCTCGGGCGGTTCCGTCTGCGCTGGGAGCGGCACTCGGAGTTCTCCACCTACACCTTCTTCCGCATCGAGCCGGCCGACACCTTCCTCCGCGTCGAGCCGGTCGACACCTTCCTCCGCGTCGAGCCGTTCGACGACCCCTTCGCCTCGCCGGCGCTCGCCGTAGTGCCGGCCGAGTGGCTCGACGGCCTGCCGGGTCAGGTGCTGACGGCACTGCACCTTGCCGTGGTGGTCGGGGACGACGGCGAACTGCCCGATCTGTCCCCCTGGTTCGGCGGCAGCCAGCCGGCCGTCGGCAGCCGGGTCAACGGCGGGGCCGGGGCCGCCTGGACCGACTTCCGCCTGCACGAGGGCTTTGGCCGCATCCTGGTGCGGGACTCCCACCTGACGCGGGGGCAGACCGGCCGGCTGGTGCAGCGGCTGCTGGAAATCGAGACCTACCGCATGATGGCCCTGCTGGCGCTGCCGGTGGCGCGGGAGCTGGCGCCACACCTGGAGCGGATCGAGGCCGGCGTGGCGGCCATCGTCGCCGAACTGGCCCACGGCGAGGGGGAGGGCGAGGGTGGGGGCGATGCCCGCGTGCTCCTCGGGCGCCTCACCCAGTTGGCGGCCGAGGCCGAGGGACTCGCCGCCGAGACCGGCTATCGCTTCTCCGCCGCCCGCGCCTACCACGCCATCGTCCACCGGCGCATCGAGGCCCTGCGCGAGCAACGCATCGCCGGCACCCAGACCGTGGCCGAGTTCATGGAGCGGCGCCTGGCCCCGGCCATGCTCACCTGCGAAAGCACCGCCGAGCGCATGGAGGTGCTGTCACGACACCTGGCCCGGGCCGGCGACCTGTTGCGGACGCGGGTGGATATCGCCCTGGAAGAGAACAACCGCGACCTCCTGAGGTCCATGGACCGTCGCGCCCACATGCAACTGCGCCTCCAGGAAACGGTGGAGGGGCTGTCGGTGGTGGCCATCAGCTACTACCTGCTCAGCCTGCTCGGCTACGCCGCCAAGGGCGCCCACGCGGTGGGCCTGGCCGTCGACTCCGACATCGTCAAGCTGGTCGGAATGCCGCTGGTCATCGCCCTGGTGGCCATCAGCGTGCGCCGCCTCCGCCGCGCCGTCGGGCGTCAGCAGGAGTGAGGAGCTACAGTGAAACGATCGAAGGTGCGGCAAACGGCATGAGCGGTCATTGCCACAAAGGAAAAAAGCCAATGATCAGCGGTTTCGACGGCTGCGATGCCCAGGCACACAGCGCACTCATCCGAGAAAAAAACTGTCGCCATGGGCTCATGTATTACATCGGGACAGATTCCTATATCGGCCGATCGCTCGAAATGTATGGTGAATTTAGTGAGATAGAGATTGATTTGTTGTGCCGCCTTATGCGGCCCGGTGCATACATTGTTGATGCCGGCGCCAATATAGGTACGCACACGTTGCCATTTGCGAAAGCATCTGGGCCAGATGGCGCTGTTCTTGCTTTCGAACCACAACAAGTTCTCTTTCAGATCTTGCGGGAAAACGTGGCCAGGAACGGCATCACCAATGTGCGTACATTTCCACAGGCATTGGGTTCGACCTGGTCCCGCATAGCGCTGCCTGTTATTGACTATTCATACAATAATAACTTCGGTGGCGTCTCGCTGAGACAGGAAGGAGACATATTCGTACAGACTATTACTTTGGACTCATTGTCTCTTGGACGATGCGATCTTCTGAAAGTCGATGTCGAAGGGATGGAGGCAGATGTCCTTACAGGAGGACAGGTGACGATCGAGCGCACACGCCCCGTTCTCTACGTGGAAAACGATCGCAGGCTCCAATCGCCCGCCCTCATTTCCTTGATCATGAGTTTTGGGTATCAACTTTGGTGGCACACTCCGCCACTGTACAATGAAAACAATTTCTCCGGATGTTCTGTTGATGTATTTCCTGGCACAGTATCAATCAATATGCTGTGTCTGCCCAATGAAGCTAGAGCATTTTCATGCCGAGCGTCCATAACCGGCATGGCGGAAATAGTTTGAGCACTCGTTTGGCGAGAATTTGTCGAGGCATTCGCCGATGGTTGACCAGAGCGCCTCGACGGTCC
>JAMOBE010000045.1:0-28072 GCA_039908285.1 Alphaproteobacteria bacterium | reverse complement strand
CTGGACCTCGTGACCGTCGGTCACCAGCATGGCGGCATCCACCCCGTCCAGGGCCGTGCCACTCATGAGGCCGATGGCGCGCATCGCTTACTCCCTCTCCCCCTCGAGGGGGAGAGGGTCGGGGTGAGGGGGTGGGGCAACCGGCACGAGTCCGAGAGTTTCGGCACCCCCCTCACCCAACCCTCTCCCCCCTGAAGGGGGGGGAGAGGGCTTATGATTCTCGTGGTGCCGATTCATTTTCAGCCTCTCAGAACAGGTGGCCGCCCCTGGTGGCCTTGGTGCGAAGATAGAACTGGTTGTGGTCGTTGGCCGGAAAGACGTGGGGCACCCGCTCCACCACCTCGATATCGTGGCGGGCGAGGGAGTCCACCTTGCGCGGATTGTTGGTGAGGAGGCGCACGCGGCTGAACCCTAGCTGGCGCAGCATCTCCGCCGCCGGCAGGTAGATGCGCTCGTCGTCGTCGAACCCAAGCTGGCCGTTGGCGTCCAGGGTGTCGAAGCCGCGATCCTGGAGCTGGTAGGCCCGGAGCTTGTTGACCAGGCCGATGCCCCTGCCCTCCTGGGCGAGATAGAGCAGCACGCCGCTGCCGGCGCGGGCGATCTCCTCGATGGCGCCGCGGAGCTGGTCGCCGCAGTCGCAGCGCAGCGAGCCGAGAAGGTCGCCGGTGAAGCACTCGGAGTGCAGCCGGGTCAGCACCGGTGCCGCCTCGTCGGGCTCGCCGATGACGATCGCCAGGTGCTCGATGCCGCCGTCACCGGGACGAAAGGCGATGATGCGGGTGCTCTCGGCCCCGGCAAGGGGCACCACGGCCTCGCTGACCGGCCGCAGACTCCGCGCCGCCATCTGGTCGTAGCCGAGGATGGCCTCGGCCTCCACCACGACGAGGTTGCGCCGCTCCGCCCAGGTGGCGGCATCGTCGGTGCGCAGGTGGGCGATCATGGCCGCCGGCAGGAGGCGAGCGAGCTTGGTCAGGCGCACCGCGGCGACGGCGGCGACGCCCTCCCCGGCAGCCCCCCTTTCGGCCGCCCCCCTTTCGGCCGACGTCGCCGTCAGTCCGGGCGGCAACGCCACGGGACGCTCCAGGTCCGGCTGGGCCAGCGCCCGCACCATCTCGACGTCAAAAGGCCCCTCCGCGGTGATCACCATCACCACCTCGGGACCCTGACCAAGCCCAAGAACCGTCGCTCGCCGACCGGTGATGGCGAGCGCCACCGGACCGCCGGCAGACTCGGACAGCAGCATGAGACCCGTGGGTGTCACCGCCTCGGCCGCCAGAACGAGTACAGCCTCGCTCCCCCGGCCACGAATCACCACGGCGCCACCTCGCCGGATCTCGGCCGTGGCGCGATCCACGGCGACCATCGGCGCCGGCGGCGGTTGCGTCCCGGGTGTGGGGGTAAGGGTCAAAACTCTGATCATGCCCGTATATACTCCGCGCGGGGGGCCACGATAGAGCGTTTGCAGCCCCGGGAAAAGGCTCACGTCCGCCGGATGTTCGGAATTGTGCGAGGAGTCTTCTTAATGCGGCGCCGACCGTGCTAGAATTCACCCGGAATCGCCGTAGTTTGCCGAAGGGCTCAACCCCGAGCCCGCGAGGGGGAGGCCGGGGTCATGGGGAAACGCATCCTGCTGGTCGACGATGATGCGCTCCTGCGCCAGTCGCTTGCCGAACAGCTCGCCCAGCAGGACGACTTCCGCGAGACGGAGGAGGCCGGCTCGGGCGCCGAGGCCCTGGCGCTGGTGAAAAGCCGGTCGTTCGACATCATCCTCCTCGACGTGGGACTCCCCGACATCGACGGCCGCGACGTGTGCCGACAGCTCCGGGACGGCGGGGTGACGGTGCCGATCATCATGCTGACCGGGGCCGACACCGACCAGGATGCGGTGACCGGCCTCGACTCGGGCGCCAACGACTACGTGACCAAGCCGTTCCGGCTCAACGTGCTGCTGGCCCGCCTGCGCGCCCACCTGCGCCAGCACGAGCGCAGCGACGATGCCCTGTTCGCCATCGGCCGCTTCACGTTCCGGCCGGGGACCAAGGTCCTGCTGGACGGGACCCGGCGCATCCGCCTGACCGACAAGGAGGCGGCCATCCTCAAATACCTGCTGCGGGCCGGCAACCGGGTGGTGGGACGAGAGACCCTGCTGCACGAGGTGTGGGGCTACAATCCCGAGGTCACCACCCACACCCTGGAGACCCACGTCTACCGCCTGCGCCAGAAGATGGAGACCGACCCCTCGCACGCCGCCATCCTCATCACCGAAGCCGGCGGCTATCGGCTGGAACCCTGATGGAACCCTGAGTTGGACGTCGCCAACGGTCGTTCTCCTGTGATAATCAGGACCGCACACGCCGATCATCGATGGGAGGAACACCGGTGCTGTTCTCCGACAAGCTCCTCGAACGCCGCGGCTTCGCCAAGGGAATGAAGGTCTTCTCCCAGGGTGAAAAGGGCGATGCGGCGTACCTGGTGGAAACCGGCAAGATCGCCATCTTCAAGCACGTGGAGGACAAGAAGGTCCACCTCGCGACTCTGGTGGGAGGAGCCCTGTTCGGCGAAATGGCGGTGATCGACGGCAGCGCCCGCATGGCGTCGGCGGTGGCGCTCGAGGACTCGGTGCTGATGTGCATCCCCCGCGACGTTTTCCTCCAGAAGCTCCAGAACGTCGATCCGTTCGTGAAGGCCCTGATCACCATCCTGCTCGAGAACCTTCGCAACGTGCACAAGGCCTATATCGTCCAACCGCGCAGCGTCCAGGACATCGTCAAGGTCATCGGTGACTGGTCCGACATCCTGCGCCAGTATACCAATATGGTCGACATGGACAGCTACTCGACCGAGGTCGCGAAACGTCTCGATTCGCTCAGCGAACTGGTGGCCGAGTTGAAGGTCCTGATGGTAAACCGGCCCGACCGCCGCGGCAACGTCATCCCGCCCCCCGAAAGCCTTACTGACTGAAGGGAATTGCCATTCCTGGCATGTCTGCGATCCATTTTCATTCACGCTCTGGTCGATGCCTTCCAATATCAAGGGGGAAGGTAAAGAGAATCCTCCCGGGGCTTGGTCGCGAATCATCACTCCTTACATGACCATGGAATTGCGCTATTCTGTAGCGGCAAGGGATGGGGCTGTGCGTCATGAAGATACGTGGGAAAATCATCGGTCTGCTGTTGACCTGCGCGCTGGTGCCGCTCGGCATCGTCGCGACCGTGTCCTATCACTCGGCGCGAACGGCGCTCGAACGTCAGCTTGGTGACCAGTTGACGGAGGTTTCGGTCAAGGTGATGGCCGATGTTCAGGGAATCTTGAGCGAAGCGACCAGCGACCTCACCGCCTGGGCCGGCCTGACCGTCATGCAGGACGTGATGACCGACGATGGCGACAAGGCTGTTTTCAACCAGCTCAATGGTCTTCGGGCGCACTATTCCCGCTTCGCCGCCCTGATCGTGCTGAACGACAAGGGGGTGGCGGTCGCGAGCACCGAGCCGTCTCTGACCGGCTCCGACCTCTCCGCCAGTGCCGAGCACCAGGCCAGCCGGGCGCACAAACGGCACCAGGGCAACGTCGGTGACCGTCTGGCCAACCTGAAGACGGGCCTGGTGGTGGCGGCGCCGATCGAGGCGAGTTATGACCGCGCCACGATCATCGGCACGGTCATCGGCGTGCTCGACTGGCAGGTGGTGCAGAAGGATCTGGAAAAGCTCGTCATCTCCGGGGCACCACAGGACGACAGTCACCGACTGGCCCTGATGACCTCCTCTCACGACCGCATTCTTTACGAGACTCCGGCCGGCAGTGGGCGCCTGACCCTGGCCGACTATGCCGCCATCGGGCACTCGACGGGGGCGCGGCCCTTCGCGGCCCAGGGACGCGAGGTTCTGGTCGGCACGACGACGTCGGTGCCCGAGGCCAATCAGCGCGATCCCGGGTGGGTGGTCCACGCCCTGGTCGACGACGCGGTGGCCTACCGGAGCGTCTACGCGTTGCGCGACCGTAGCCTGACCATCGGCCTGATCCTGGCCGTCCTCGCCGCCGTAGTGGGCTGGCTGGCCGGTCACCGGATGTCGGCGCCCATCAGCCGGCTGACCCAGGCGATGAAGCTGGTGGCCGCCGGCGACAGCACGGTCGAACTGGTGGGTGAGGACCGCAAGGACGAGATCGGCGAGATGACCATCGTCCTCAACGTCTTCAAGACCAACGTGCTGGTCATGCGCCAGCTCGCCGAGGAACAGGCGGAAGCCGAGGGGCTTCGTCGCGCCGCGCTGAAGGCCGAAATGCTCCGGGTCGCCGACATCCTTGAGACAGCGGTCGACAAAGCCGTCGGCGGCGCCAACGAGCAGGCAGCCCTGCTGCGCCAGATGGCGGCCGAGATGGCTGATCGGGTGCAGAGCATCGGCAACCGGACCGAGGGCATGACCAGCGCCACCCGCGACTCCGAGGCCAGCGTCTCGGACGTCGCCGGGTCGGCGGCCCAGCTGGCGTCGGCCATCGGCGACATCAGTCAGCGGGTCGATCACTCCGCCCGCATCTCCGCGGCGGCGGTGGAAGCCGCCCGTCAGACCTCCGCGGTGGTCGATGGCCTGGTTGCCGCCGCCGAGCGGATCGGCGAGGTGGTGGAGCAGATCGACGAAATCGCCGACCAGACCAAGATGCTGGCCTTGAACGCCACCATCGAGGCCGCCCGCGCCGGCGACGCCGGCAAGGGTTTCGCCGTCGTCGCCGGCGAGGTCAAGTCCCTGGCGGGCCAGACCTCGGGCGCCACCGCCAATATCGGCGCTCAGATCACGACGATACGCAGCGTCACCAGCCAGGCCGTCGCGGCCATCGCCGAAATCACCCGCACGATCCACGATATAGACGTCAACGCCGCCGCCATCGCCGCCGCCGTACGGCAGCAGGAGACCGAGACGTTGCGCATCGACCAGAGCGTCCGCCATGCCGTGGAGCAGGCCCGGGGCCTCGGCGAGAACATCGCCGGCACCCGCGAGGACACCGGCATGGCCGGAGATCTGGCCCAGGAGGTCGAGCAGGCCGCGGTACGGATGAACGACGAGGTGGTCCAGCTCGGCCAGAAGCTGCGCGAGGTCCTGCGCAATTCGGAGGCTGGCGAGCGCCGCAACGACCCCCGCCGCCCCACCAGCTTGGCCACGGTGGCGCGCTTCAACGGGAAGGAGCACCCGGTCACGGTGGTGGACGTCTCGTTCGGTGGCCTGCAGATCGCCCTTGACGACCCGCCCGTGACCCGCACCTGGGTCGAGGTGGTGTGGCCGCAGGTGGGCACCGTCGCCGGGTTCATCGCCTGGCGGAAAGCCGACTGCTGCGGCGTGCAGTTCAGCTCCGACAAAACCGGCGAGGCGTGGAAGCATCTGGTCGAGCAATTCCCCGCACCGGGCGACGCGCTTGCCGCCGCGGGGTAGTGCGATTTCCCGCTATTCGATGAAGCGGCTCGGCGGGATCGGTTCCGCCGGCTTGTAGGCGGTCCCGGGCGGCCGCAGGGTCAGGGCCACCGTGGCGCCCACGGTGTGGTTGTTCTCGACCCGGGCCTGGAAGGTCCGGGCATCGGGGTAGACGACGGTGCGCATGTCGTCGAGGAAGATGCCGCAGGCCCGGCTGAAGCCGCCGCCGGTGGCCAGAACCACCTGATAGGTGCCGTCGGCGACGCCGCCGGCCTGGCCGGTCTCGCGGGCGACGACGTACAGGGCAAGCTGGGTCCGGCCATCGGCTCCCTTCAGCTTCACCACGACGTCGTCGTCGGTGGTGTTGCGGATCAGCAGGCGGTTCGGGCCGCCGCTGGGCTTGACCAGGACCGTTCCATTGGCCACCGGCCCGCCCCTGTTGTCGGTGCACCACTGCCGCTCGGCGGCGGCACCCGCTCCCTCCGCCACCAGCTCGGCTCCGACGAAGCCGATGATGCCGCCGGGGGCGATGATCCGCAGCCAGTCCTCGTCGCTCTGGTGGTCCAGCACCTCGACCGTGGTGAAGCGCTCGAGGGAGGCCACCGCCCGGCGGTCGGCCCCGGGGCCGTCGTGGACGGCGACCTTGCGGGCCGTCACGTGATAGGCCCCCCGACGCACGGCCGGCGGAGGAGGTGCCGGCGGAGGAGGTGGATGAGGCGGGGCGGTCGCCGTTTCAGTCCTCTCCGCTTCCCTCTGGGCCTCGGCGCCGAAGCGCGGACCGTGGCCGGTGGCGGCCAGGACTCCCACCACCACGAGCGCCACCACCACCATGGGCAGAAGCTGAAGCGCGACGGCCCGGCCGCTCCTGGCCCAGCGGCCCTTCAGCTTGCGGGGCGGACGGGTGCTGAGGGAGGCAAGAAGGATCGCGAGGTCGCGGCCCGTCTCGGAGGTGCCGGCGAACGAGCGCGCCTGCTCGGCGATGGCGCGGGCGATGTCGAGATCGCCGCGGGAGAGAAAGGCCCTGGCCTGGTGGAGGAGGACGCGGGCATTGGTGTCCCGCGGCTGGCGCCCGCCCAGCAGGTTGCGGGTCAGCGCCACCAGCGTGTGGACCGGACCGAACGGCAGCGCCCACCACCCGCGCAGCCATGTATAGAGACTCGCCTCCACCGCCGTCCGCTCGGCACAGGCCGGACAGAACACCCCGGCCACCGGGTCGCGGACGGTCTTCAGCACCCTCCCCCTCACGCGCTCGAACACCACGTAGCGCGGCTGGGCCGATACCCGGCCGCAGCGGCCACAGGCGAAGAAGTCCGTGGGGTCCTGGCGCCGTCCGGCGGACGGTCTTGGAGGAGGGGAAGAGGGAGGGGGGGGCTGCGTCTGCCGGTGGCGGGGGGGAGGTGGACGCGCGCTCGATCCGCCGGCGGGAAGCGCCCAGTTCTCGCACTCGGCATCATAGGCGGCGCGGCGGCGCAGGTCGCTCAGGACCTGATAGGCCTCGTTGAGCCGCTGGAACTTCTCGACCGCATCCGGGGCGCGGTTGTGGTCCGGGTGGAAAACCTTGGCCCGGGCGCGATAGGCGGCCTTGACCGCCTCACCATCGGCGGTGCGGCCGATGTCCAGGATGGCATAATAGCCTTTCGGGTCGTGCACCGGAGTGGCCATGGACGACTCGCATAGCAGAGCCGCACCTTCCCCGCAAGTCGGGGTCTCATTCTATCTGCTCACAGGAGCCTGGGGGGGCGGGTGATGGTCGTCCTCGATCCCGGCGGCAAGGCGAGCCTTGTAGCGGCTCAGGCGCTCGCGGACGGAGGCGGAGCGGAGCTGGCCACAGGCGGCGGCGATGTCCTGCCCACGGGAGAGCCGCACCGGCGCCGAATAGCCGGCCTCGTTGAGGGCATTGGCGAAGGACTCGATGGTCTCGGGCTCGGAACAGGCGAACGGCGCCCCCGGCCAGGGGTTGAAGGGGATCAGGTTGAACTTGCAGGGAATGTCCTTGACCAGCCGGAGCACGGCGCGCAGATCGGCGGGGGAGTCGTTGACGTCCTTCAGCATCACGTACTCGAAGGTGATACGGCGGGCATTGCTGGCCGCCGGATACTCGCGGCAAGCCCGCATCAGCTCGTCGAGGGGGTATTTCCGATTGATGGGCATGATGGCGTCGCGCAGCTCGTCGTTGGCGGCGTGCAGGCTGACGGCCAGGTTCACCGCCAGCTCGTCGCCACAGCGGCGGATCAGCGGCACCACGCCCGAGGTGGACAGTGTGATGCGCCGGCGCGACATCGCGATGCCCTCGGGGTCCATGGCGATCTTCAGGGCGGTGGCCACGTTGTCGTAGTTGAACAGCGGCTCGCCCATGCCCATGACCACGATGTTGGACAAAAGCCGCGTGTCGTCGGTGGGCGTCGGCCACTCGCCATAGGAATCCCGCGCGACAAGAAACTGACCAATGATCTCGGCGGCGGTGAGATTGCGCACCAGCGTCTGGGTGCCGGTATGGCAGAACCGGCAGGTCAGCATGCAGCCCACCTGGGTGGACAGGCAGGCGGCACCACGATCGTCCTCGGGAATGAAGACGGTCTCGGCCTCCTGACCGTCGGAAAAGCGCAGCAGCCACTTGCGGGTCCGGTCGGACGAGGTCTGCTCGCGGGCCACCTCGGGCCGGGTGATGGTGCAGCGCTCGGCGAGCATCTCCCGGCATGGCCTGGACAGGCTGGTCATGGCGGCGAAATCGGTGACCCCGCGATGATAGAGCCAGTGCCAGACCTGCTTGGCGCGGAACGGCTTCTCGCCGAGATGGACCATGACCGCGGTCAGGTCGTCCCGCGACAGCCCGACCAGCTCGATGCGCTCGTCGACGACGGCGCCGACGGCGCCGACGTCAGCGTCGGCTGCCACGGCGGAAGACGGTGAGACGACGGAAGCCGGCATGGTCATGGCGTATGGAACTCAACGAACGGATGTGACACTCCCCTCAGGCCAACCGCTTCGCCGGCACCGCGGCCAGATTGGTCGGTATCAGGGCATTGATGGTCTGTCGCTGCTCGTCAAGCCGCGCGGCGATCACCTGGAAACCGGTGTCGGTCCTGATTTCAAGCTTGGTCATCCGCTGTTCCAACGCGGCCTGCCCGGCCCTCATTTCGTCCCTGAGCGCCCCCACGTCGGCCTTCAGTTCGGCCCTGAGCGCCCCCACGTCGGCCTTCATTTCGTCCCTGAGCGCCCCCACGTCGGCCTTCATTTCGTCCCTGAGCGCCTCCAACTCAGCCTTGGTGGCCAGCTTCTCCAAGTCGGCCTTGGTGGCCAGCGTCGGGAGAATCGTGAGGATATTGCGGAGCAAAGACTTGACTTCTTCGAGACTGTCGGACATGGCAAACCTCATGCTTACGCCACCATCATAGCGTTTCCGAGGGCCGCGGCCAACCGCTTTCATGAGAGTCCTGGTGCGGCTTGCGACGCGGAGCCTCACGGCCTATGATGCCGGCGTCCGGGTGGTCCTATGACCGGACATAACGCGGCGGAGCCGCAACCAAAAGATTCGTATTCCTGACCCGAAAAATCTTCGCGACGCGCAAAGATTTTTCGGGTCAGGAATACAGTCGGGGAGCGAAGGCCATGTTCGTGGTCACCGGGGGGGCCGGATTCATCGGGTCCAATATCGTGGCGGCGCTGGAAGCGCGGGGGGAGACCAATCTGGTCGTGGTCGATCGGCTGCGGTCGGGGAACAAATGGCGCAACATCGCCCGGCGCGAGCTGGCCGACGTGGTCCTGCCCGAGCACATGTTCTCCTTCCTCGATACCAAGAAGACCCGCATCGAGGCGATCTTTCACATGGGGGCCATTTCCTCCACCACCGAGACCGACGCGGACCGGATCTTCACCAACAATTTCAACCTGTCGTTGACCCTGTGGAAGTGGTGTGCGGCCAATCGGGTGCGGCTGATCTACGCCTCGTCGGCTGCCACCTATGGCGACGGCGGGGCGGGTTTTGACGACGACTTCACGGCCGAGGCCCTGGCGCAGCTCAAGCCGCTCAACGCCTATGGCTGGAGCAAGCACCTGTTCGACCGCCGGGTCCGCCGCATCCTCACCAACGGCAAGGCCAGGCCGCCGCAGTGGGCCGGACTCAAGTTCTTCAACGTCTATGGTCCGAACGAATACCACAAGGGACCGCAGAGCAGCGTGGTGTCCCAGATCTTCCCCCATGCCGACACCGACAATCCCTGTCACCTGTTCCGCTCCCACAACCCGAGCTACGCCGACGGCGGCCAGTTGCGGGACTTCATCCACGTGGACGACTGTGTCAACGTCATCATGTGGCTCCTGGACAATCCGGGGGTCAGCGGGCTGTTCAACGTCGGCACCGGCCAGGCGCGCACCTTCTACGACCTGGCCAGCGCCGTGTACCGGGCCCTGGGCAAGGAGCCCTACATCAAGTTCGTGGACACCCCGCTCCAGATCCGCGACAAGTACCAGTACTTCACCGAGGCGCGCATGGATCGCCTGCGCGAGGCCGGCTATGATCGTCCGTTCCTGTCCCTCGAGGAGGGGGTTGGACGCTATGTCCAGGACCACCTGAGCACCGCCGATCCCTATCGCTGAAGGCTTTATCCCGATGGCCATCGCCTTTCCCGACCTGGATCCCGTCGCCCTGCACATCGGACCGGTGGCCATCCGCTGGTATGCCCTGGCCTACATCACCGGCATCCTGGGGGCGTGGTGGTATGTGCGCGCCCTGTCGCGGCGACCGGCCGGGAGGGAGCGGGTCATCACCGATATCGACGCCGAGGACTTCGTGACCTGGGCCACCCTCGGCGTGGTGCTGGGGGGCCGGCTCGGCTATGTGCTGTTCTACAAGCCCGGCTACTACCTTCAGGTGCCGCACGAGATCGTCTACGTCTGGCAGGGGGGCATGTCGTTCCATGGCGGGCTGATCGGGGTCCTGCTGGCCATGGTCCTGTTCGCCCGCCGCCGCCGCATCGACCTCAGGGCTTTCGGCGACCTGGTGTCCTGCGCCGCTCCCCTGGGCCTGTTCTTCGGCCGGCTCGCCAACTTCATCAACGGCGAGCTTTTCGGCCGCCCGGCCCCCGACGTGCCGTGGGCCATGGTCTTTCCCCACGGCGGGCCGGAGCCCCGGCACCCAAGTCAGCTCTATGAGGCCCTGCTGGAGGGGCTTGTGCTGTTCGTGGTCATGCACCTTTTGTGGCGGATGACGGCCATTCGCGGACGCCCCGGCATGCTGTCGGGGGCGTTCCTGGTGGGCTATGGCCTGGCCCGCGGCGTCGCCGAGCTGTTCCGCCAGCCCGATGCCCATCTCGGCTTCCTGTGGGGAGGAGCGACCATGGGCCAGCTCCTGTCGATCCCGATGATACTGGCGGGAGCCGCCCTCATCGCCACGGCGGGACGGCGTCAATGACGGGAAGCATCCTGCGGGAGCGCATCGGAATCGCCGGTCCCCTGCCGGTGGAGGCCTTCATGGCCGAGGCGGTCGCCTCCTACTACGCCCGCGGCCAGGCCTTCGGGACCAGGGGCGACTTCATCACCGCGCCCGAGGTCAGCCAGATCTTCGGCGAGCTGATCGGCATGTGGGCGGCGGTGGTGTGGATGCAGATGGGGCGCCCCGAGCGACTGCGCCTCGTGGAGCTGGGTCCCGGACGGGGAACCCTGATGGCCGATCTCCTGCGGGCGGCCCGCTCGGTGGCGCCGTTCGCCGCCGCCCTCGACGTGCATCTGGTGGAGACCAGTCCGGCCCTGATGAATGCCCAGCGGCACGGCCTGGGCGGCCATCCCGCCACCTGGCACCAGCACTTCGACACGGTTCCCGGGGGGCCGGCCATCGTCATCGCCAACGAGTTCTTCGACGCCCTGCCGATCCGCCAGTTCGCCAGGACGCCCGAGGGGTGGCGGGAGCGGCTGGTGGACTGGGACGGCGCCGCCTTCCGCTTCGTCCTGGGCGAGGTGGTGGACGCCCCTCCCCTGCCGCCCGGGGTCATCGACAGCCCCCCCGGCGCCATCGCCGAGACCAGTCCCGCCGGCCGCAGCCTGGCGGCCACCCTGGGGCGGCGCCTCGCCACCGAGGGTGGAGCGGCCCTGGTCATCGACTACGGTCCAGCCCGCGCCGCCGCCGGGGACTCGCTCCAGGCGGTCCGCCGCCATGCCTTCCATCCGCCGCTGGAGGCCCCGGGCGAGGCCGACCTCACCGCGCACGTGGACTTCGAGTCCCTGGCCCTGGCGGCGGCCGGAGCCGGAGCCCGCCCCGACGGGCCGCTGGCGCAGGGGCCGTGGCTCGAGAGGCTCGGACTTGGCGCCCGGGCCGCCGTGCTGATGGCCAACGCCACCCCGCACCAGGCCGCCGACATCGCCGCCGCCGTGCGACGCCTGGTCCACGACGAGGAAATGGGCGGGCTGTTCAAGGTGCTGGGACTGGCCCACCCGGAGTTGCCCACCCTGCCAGGATTCGAACCATGATCTCGGTCTCGGCGCTCAACGAACTGACGCGCATCCGCCATGGCTTTTTCACGCGCGAAGGCGGCACGTCCGCCGGACTGTACGCCTCGCTCAACTGCGGCTTCGGCTCGGGCGACGACCCGGCCAGCGTCGCCGCCAACCGTGCCCAGGCCATGGCGATGCTCAACCGACGGCCGGAGGCACTGGTGACCGTCCGCCAGGAGCACACCGCCCGCGCGGTGACGGTTGACGCCCCCTGGAGCCACGCCGACGCCCCGGTCGCCGATGCCATGGTGACGACCCGCCCCGGCATCGTCCTCGGCATCCTGACGGCGGACTGCGCACCGGTGCTGCTGGCCGATCCACGGGCCGGGGTGATCGGAGCCGCCCACGCCGGGTGGAAGGGCGCCATCGGCGGCATCATCGACGCGACGGTCGCGGCGATGGTCGTCCTGGGCGCCAGGCCAGAGAACATCGTCGCCGCGGTGGGCCCGTGCATCGCCCAGCGCTCCTACGAGGTGGGCCCCGGCTTTCCAGCGCCGTTCCTGGCCGAAGACGGGGGCAACGTGGCCTTCTTCGCCCCGTCGCGACGCGAGGAACACCACATGTTCGACCTCGTGGGCTATGTCGTCTGGCGCATCGCCCGACGGGGAGTCGGAACGGTGGTCCGCACGCCCTGTGACACCATGCGCGAGGAGGGACGCTTCTTCAGCTACCGTCGCGCCACCCTGCGCGGCGAGTCCGACTATGGCCGGGGGCTGTCGGCCATCGTCCTGGAGAAGTGACGTGTCGGCCGCTCCGCATCTAATACGGGTTCCAGAAAGTCTCCAGACTTTCTGGAACCCGAGCCCGCAACGCGGGCCGGCGCCCCTGCGCCGAAAGCCAAGGCCGGAGGCCGCGTCATGTCGAAGACATGCCTCCGGCATGATGCGATTGAGCGCGGCTTTCCGGAAAGTCCGGGGACTTTCCGGAAAGCATATAGCTCGGCGCGCCCTGCTTCGTCTGGTCCCGCTGCTGCTGCTTGGTGCCGCCACGGCCGGCTGCCCCGCTCTGCCGCAGCCGTTCAAGCCCGAGTTCGACGACAACCCGCTGACGCTCCTGCGCTCGGGCGTCGGCGTGGTGGTGCGCCCGGCCGAGGGCGTGCCCGACCCGACACGCACCGCCCTGGCCCTCGCCATGGCCAGGGCCCTGACCCGGGCCGAGATCCCGGCCAGCGTGCTCGAGAACAGCAACGAGCCACTGCGCTATGTCCTGCGGCCGGCGGTGTACGAGCTGCTGCGCGACGAGTCCGGCCTTCGTCTGGCCATCATCTGGTCCCTGGGCCTTCAGGGCGACAGCCGCACGGTCGAGGACCTGGTCCGGATCACCGTGGACGAGGCCCGCTGGCGTGTCGGCGACCCGGCCTACCTGCAGGAGGCCGTCGGCGCCCCCTCCCGCCGCTTCATCGCCCTGCTCAACGAGACTCCCGTCACGGCCGCCGCCAAAACGGCCGCGCCGGTCGCGCCGACCGTGGCCGTCTCCGCGATCACCGGGCTGCCGGAGGACGGCAACGCCGCCCTGGCGACGGCGATGCGGGAGGCGTTGCGGCGAAGCGGCCTCGACGTGCGGGAAAACGGGGAGTACCAGGTCACCTGCCGGGTGACCCTGGAGCCGCTGGCCTCCCGCGGCAAGTCCGGTGACAGGAGGGACGGCCGGATGATGAAGGTGGAGTGGACGGTGACCACTTCCGACGGCGCCGTTCTCGGCAACGTCAGCCAGCGCAACGAGGTACCGATGTCCATGCTGCGCCCTCCCTGGACCGGCCTCGTCGGCGCCGTTGCCAGCGGCGGCGCCGATGGCATCGGCGAGGTGGTGAAGCGGCGCCACCGCGACGGCCGCGGCCCACGGCGCTGAGAGCCATGATGACAAAGTCAGTGCCTGAACAATGTATGCACACACGTTTTCAGCAAACCTAACCCTTGCGTCTCCCCCAAGGGTCGATAGGTTTTTTCAGTGTGTCGTTGGCGCGTTGAGCACATCCGCCAACTCACGGGCATCCATCAGGCGATCCATCCATTCATCGAGCTGCGCGACGTCGGCCGCCCGGACGCGTTCCTCAACATCGGGGGACAGCGCTCCAAACCGCCGGCGAAGCTGGCGGAGGAGCATCTCGGCCCTGCCTTCGGCCTTGCCCTCGGCCTTGCCCTCGGCCTTGCCCTCGGCCCTGCCCTCGGCTTTCCACTGCCGCTGCCATTTCTCAACCTTCGTCGCCAGCATTGCTCTGACCTCCAACATGTCGTCGGGAAGAGAGGCTGTCACGTCCTGGTCGCCCGGTCCGCGCATCGCCTGTTGCACCACCTCGGTGAAGACCCGCTTGAGCGCGTCATAGCCGGGATGCTGCCGGAACCAAGCGACTACCTCATCCACCGCCGTCAGCAGATCACTGGGTCCGTGACTGGTCTCCAACCGGAACAGCAGCGCCGTCAGGCCATCCCGGCGAGTCAGTTCGTCGCCAGGAAAGGCACCCTCGTCCAGAAGATAATAGCGGATCCACGGCTGCCAATGCCAGAGTGGCGAATCTGGCGGCAGAGTGATCAGGTCGGAAAGGGCATTCGGCGCGGTCCACCGGACGTCGCCGTTATGGATCACGATCGGCAGAACCGGCGGCAGGCGGTCGCCGACTTTGAGCTTTTGTTCGTTGATGATCTGCTGCCACAGCAGGCCGACATAGACCAGGATCCGCACAATCATCCACCAATCGCTCTGCGATTGAAACTCGATCAGCAGATACAGGTATATGTCTTCCCCCCCATGGGTCGGCAGACGCCAGATCACGTCGCCTTCGCGACGTCTGCCATGGCTGCCGTGAAACTTGGCGTTGACCCGTTCCATGCGGCTGAAATCAAGACCGACGGCCGTGGCCTCGGGGACAAACCCGCGCACCAGACTCTCGACCATGACCGGGTGGGAGAACAAACGGTGGTATATGGCGTCGCTCGTCACTTGTGTCTCCCCCATCGAGGGCTACCGTATGCACACACGTTTCCAGCAAACTTAAGTCTTCCCCCATCAAGGGGAAGAGCTTTACTTGCGGGAAACGGATAGTTTCTACAGCGGAAATCCAACAGTCCAGTTCGTCCAACTTGTGTGTGCGCACGTGGTAGCCCCCCGGAACAGGGGGGGAGGGCTTTTCATGGTCGTGGTGCCGACATGTTTTCAGGCTCTCACCAGTTCCCGACGCTGACGTTGCCGGCGCCGGAAATGGCGATCTTCGGCTGCGAGGCCACTTCCTTGATGCGGATGTCGCCGGCTCCGGAAATGGCGAGGGTCGCCGTGCGGACCTTGCCGCCGATGGACACGTCGCCGTTGCCGTCGATGGCCACGGACAGGGCACCGATGTTGGCCTCGTCCACCGTGACGTCGCCGCTGCCGCGCAAGGCCACGGTCATGTCGCCGTCGACTCTGCGGATATGGACGTCACCGGAGCCATCCACCGCCAGATCCACGGACCCGACCCGTCCCGCCGTCACCGAGGCGGAGGCCAGCCCAAGCCGCAACGGTCCTCCGGTGTCGCCGATGGTGCAGGTGTCGGAGGCCCGCTCGATCCTCACCGGCGTGCGGCGCGGCACCCGGACCGTCACCTCCAGCGGTGGCCGCGGGGGAACGTTGACCGAGGCATCGCGGCCACCGATGGTGACGGAGGCGCTGCCGCCGCCGGTCACCACCGTGGTGATGTTGTTCATTTGCACCACCGAGACGCTGGAGTCGGGATCGCCGCCACCACTGACCTCCAGGACGTCGCCCCGCACCTTGGTCAGGAGGGCATCCACCGCCTTCTTCGGTCCACGCGCCACCACCTGCATGTCGGCACGCTCGGCGGCCTCGATGGTCAGACGGCCCATGAGGTCGTGGACGTCGAGAGTCCGGGCGGCGAAGCTCGTCGTCCGTTCGGCCATCGGCGGGTCCGCCGCCTCAGTGTGCCGCGCCGTCATCATCACGCCGACGGCGATCACCGCCGCCGCGATCCGCCATGTCCCCCTCATCATCCCCCACTCCTCTTCCGACCATCAGCATCAACCCGGGAGCCCACCATTGCCACGTGTCCCAAGAATTGCGCCTTCTCCGGGCGGTCGTCAACTGCCGTGAAGGGATGATAGGGAGCCCCAGGGCGGCCGGCGCTTCGCGGAACATGGGGGAATGGGCAGCGCCGGCCGCATAAGGCTCGTCCCGGTCAGCGGGGGTCATCGTCGGGGGGAAGGGACGATGGCACTCCCGCGGGAGGCCTCATGCAGACAGTAGGCACTCCGAATGTGGCGAAATTACGGTGACTGATCACAGCTTGAGGACGGCTGCGGCGACTCGCTCGAAAGACTCCGCCACCCGCGTCGCCGCGGCCAGCGCCGTGGCGTGATCATTGTCGACAATGGCGTGCTCGATGACCCGGCACATTTCGGCGAAGTCCATGGCGCCGGCGGTCTTCGAGGCGCCGACGCAGGCGTGGGCCTTCTTGCGGGCCTGGTCCCAGGTCTTCTCCTCAAGGGCCGCCAGCAGTTCCTCGACCAGGGGCCTGGTGGTCTCGACGTATTGGTCAAGCATGGGCCGCAGCATGGCCTGCTCGCCACCGAGAAGGTCCAGGAGATAGGCCGGGTCGATGGCCGGAGCCCCGTTGTCCGGACCAGGATCCGGCTTCGGATCCGGCTGCGGACAGGGAGGGGGCGTGTCACCAAGGCCCACCACGCGGGCGGTGGCGGCGGAGTCACTGCGGCGGCGCAGTTTCGCCGCTCCCGGCAGCCAGCGCTGGATGTTGGCCTCCAGTTCCTCCCACACCACCGGCTTTTTCAGGTAGGCGTCCATGCCGCACTCGCTGCACTTCCGCGCGGTTCCAGCCAGGACCTCGGCGGTCAGGGCGATGATGGGCAGGCGGGCGCCACCGGGGGGCTCGTGGTCGCGGACCATCCGCGCAAGCTGGTACCCGTCCATCTCCGGCATGTGGCAGTCGGTCAGCAGCAGGCCATAGCGCCGTTTCTGGAGCATGCTCCACGCCTCGACGCCGTTGGCGGCGATGTCGGCGGAATAGCCCAGCCGGTCCAGCAGCATGCGGATGACCGTCTGGTTGGTGGGATTGTCCTCGGCCACCAGGATGAGGTTGCCGGTGGCCAGGGCCTGCTCGGGCGGCGGCGGAATGAAACACATCCGAAAGTTGTCGTCACGCCGACGCGAGGGCTTGCTCTCGTCGTGCAGCGGCACCAGACCGCCGGCGGCGGCCACCACGTGACAGAGGAACCGCCGGCGCATGGGCTTGCTGACGGCGGCGAACACGAAGCCATAGTTCATGTCCATGAAGCTGAAGGCGGCCATCTTCGGCAGCATCAGCACCAGCCGCGGCTTGCCGAGGTCTTCGTCGGCGTCGATGGTGCGGGCCAGGTCGAGGCCGCTCGAGTCGCCGACGTCGGTATCCATCAGCACCATGTGATAGGGTCGGTCCACGGCGGCGGCCCGCAGTTCGGCCAGGGCGTCGGCACCGGACAGCACCGCCGTCACCGACGCCCGGCCGAAGGTCAGGTACTTCCTCAGCACGGCGGCCTGGGCCGCCAGCGACGAGACCACCAGCGCCCGCAGGCCGCTCAGGTCGCGGTGCGGCAGGGCGCGGCGCTCGGGCAACTGGGGGAACCACAGGCGGAACCAGAAGGTGGACCCCTGGCCCGGGATGCTGTCCACGTCGATCGCGCCGCCCATGAGGGTGATGACGGTCCGGCAGATGGAGAGGCCAAGGCCGGTGCCGCCGAACTTGCGCACGGTGGAGGAATCGGCCTGGATGAATGGCTTGAACAGGAGGCCCCGGGTCTCCGGACTGATGCCGATACCCGTATCGCAGACGCGGAACAGCAGTTCGACGGCGTCACCCCGGCGATCGACCAGGGTCACCTCGGCCAGGAGGTGGCCGTGCTCGGTGAACTTGATGGCGTTGCCGATGAGGTTCATCAGCACCTGCCGCACCCGCACCGGATCGCCGATGAGGTGGTCGGGAACCTCGGGATCGATGCTGGTGACCAGTTCCAGCCCCTTCTCCGCCGCCCGCGGGCCGAGCAGGTCGGCGACCCCCTCGATGATCTGGCCGACGGACAGCTCCACCCGCTCGATCTGCAACCGCCCGGCCTCGATCTTCGAGAAGTCCAGCACGTCGTCGATGATGGCCAGCAGGGCGGAGGACGAGTCGCGAACGATGGTGGTCATCGCCCGCTGACCCTCGGTCAGTTCGGTCTGGTCCAGGATCTCCGCCATGGTGATGACGCCGTTCATCGGCGTGCGGATTTCATGGCTCATGGTGGCGAGGAAGTCGGACTTGGCGCGGTTGGCGTTTTCGGCCTCGATGCGCGCCTTGTCGAGCGCCGCCTCCTGCTCCTTCATCTGCGTGATGTCATAGAGCCAGGTCAGCACCGCGTCCTGGCCCTCGAACTCCATGCGCTGCATGGTGACCTGCACCCAGACCCGGGAGTCATCGGCGCGCACCAGTTCGGCCTCTTCCTGGAACACTACACTGTCGCTCTCCAGGCGGGTGAGAAGGCTCGCGTAGTGCTCGGGGTCGGCGAACACGAAGCCGAATCGGGGCGACCCGCGCTCGTCCCGGTGATGGCGCCCGAGACGGTAGCAGAGCTGATTCCAGTAGAGGAACTTGCCCTTGCGGTCGGTGATGCCGACGGCGATGGGACTGGTCTCGATCACCTCGAGAAGGCCGCTCTCGGCATCGGCCTGGATTCGCTTCGCCGCGTCCCGGGTCTGGTAGCGAAGCCGGGTGGTCACCATGTCCAGCACCCTGCGGATCAGGGGGGGAGTATTCTCCATCTGCTCCCTGAAGGTCTCCGCCGAGACGACCTGCAATGTGGACGGCGCCAGCACCCGGGCGGTGGCCGAGCGCCCGCCGCCGTCGATCAGGCTCATTTCTCCCAGGAACTCGCCCTTGGTCAGGGTGGTGATGACGATGGTGTCCCCGCCCACTTCCTTGGTGATCTCCACCCGGCCGTCAACGATGAGGTAGGCGACGTCGGACTGGTCACCCTCCCGGAAGATGACGGTACCCGGCGCGAAAAAGACCGTCCTGCTTGCTTCGTCCATGGGTCGCCTGTGATTCCTGTCGTTCGAGGCCTGGGGGGGCCGAACTTACCCGATCCATCTTCCGCGCCAAACATAGCGCAGGCGCCGAGGTTTTCCGACGAACTTTCATCTGCTATCGTCCGTCCCGCTCCATCACCACCGGATTCCTTGTTCATGGACACGTCCTTTCTCGATTTCCCCGACATTCTGCCCGGCCACGTGTGGCTGGTGGGAGCCGGTCCCGGTGATCCCGGGCTTTTGTCGCTGCTGGCCCTGCACGCCCTGCGGCAGGCCGACGCCATCGTCCACGATGCGCTGGTGGACCCGCGGGTGCTGGGACTCGGGCGCGGCGATGCCCTGGTCGTCGACGCCGGCAAGCGCGGCGGCAGCCCATCCCCCCGGCAGTCCGACATCTCGGAGCGGCTGATCGAGCTGGCCCGGGCCGGGCGGCGGGTGCTGCGCCTCAAGGGCGGGGACCCGTTCGTGTTCGGTCGCGGACCGGAGGAGGCGATGGCGCTGCGGCGGGCGGGCGTGCCGTTCCGGGTGGTGCCGGGCATCACCTCGGGCATCGCCGGACCGGCCTATGCCGGGATCCCGGTGACCAGCCGCGACACCAATTCGGCGGTGACCTTCGTCACCGGCCACGGCGCCAGCGGTGATGTCCCCGACGACCTGGACTGGCGGGCGCTGGCCCGGGCCTCGCCGGTGCTGGTGTTCTACATGGCACTCGGACATATCGAGGCGATCGCCGCCGAACTGATGGCGGGGGGGCGGCCGGGGGCCGAGCCGGCGGCGGTCATCCGTCACGCCACCACCGCCGGCCAGACGGTGCTGGAGACCACCCTCGGATCGTTGGCGGCGGACATCGCCGCGGCGGCGATCGGGCCTCCGGCCATCGTGGTGGTGGGAAAGGTGGTGGCGCTGCGGACGGAACTCGACTGGTGGGGAGGAGCGTGAATGGACATGAACTATGAGGACATCCTTTTCGACGTGACGGACGGGGTAGCCCGCATCACCATCAACCGCCCGAAGGTCTACAACGCCTTTCGCGGCCGGACCACCGAGGAACTGATCCACGCCTTCCTGCGCGCCGGCTGGGACCGGTCCGTCGGCGTGATCGTGCTGGCGGGGACCGGCGACAAGGCGTTCTGCACCGGAGGCGACCAGTCGGCCCACGAGGGCCAGTACGACGGCCGGGGCACCATCGGCATCCCGCTCGAGGAACTGCACAGCGTCATCCGCGACGTGCCGAAGCCGGTGATCGCGCGGGTCCAGGGCTATGCCATCGGCGGCGGCAACGTGCTGGCACTGCTGTGCGACCTGACCATCGCCTCCGACCAGGCGGTGTTCGGCCAGGTGGGGCCGAAGGTGGGCTCGGTGGACCCGGGCTGGGGGACCGCGTACCTGGCGCGGGTGGTGGGCGAAAAGCGGGCGCGGGAGATCTGGTACCTGTGCCGCCGCTACTCCGCCGCCGAGGCCCTGGCCATGGGCCTGTGCAACGTCGTCGTGCCCCACGCCGACCTGGACGCCGAGGTGGACCGCTGGTGCGCCGAAATCCTCGAGAAGAGCCCGACGGCCATCGCCATCGCCAAGCGCTCGTTCAACGCTGCGTCCGAGCACATCCGCGGCATCGGCAGCCTGGGCCTCCAGGCCGTCAGCCTCTACTACGGCACCGAGGAGTCCCGCGAGGGCGTCAACGCCTTCCTGGAAAAGCGCCCCCCGGACTTCCGGAAATTCACGCGGTGATGTCCTTGGGAACGAACTCGTTACCAATGCCCCGCGTTAGGCACGAGAACGTTACCAAGGGGACAGGACGTCAGGCCGCCTTGAGTGTGAAAGAGGCGCGATGCTCCCGGAGCAAATCGAACGTGTTTTTACACGGCACGCCGAATTTGTTGCAGACGTCCGGAAGGAGGATTCTGCTTTTCGCGCCGGGTCTCGACACCTCTTGGGTCACCACCGTCGCGCCAAGGACGCGGGCCTTGGCGACCAGCCACGGGTCAGCCCCGGACAGAAACTTAGGCTTGGCATGGGGCTTGAAGTCCGCCGCCTCCACGTGGTTTACGATCTTCTGGAAGCTCTTCTGCGTTGCCTCGTCATCAACCTTCATGAACCACGGGGCACGATTGGGCGATTTCACCCAATCTGCAAGCCAGTCATTTTGTTTTTTCAGTTCGTCTCGAACATTCACAATGGACCTGACATTACCGCCGGAGACGAAACCGTCCATCCATTTCCAGAATCCGGGACAGATGTCATTGGCGTAGTAGCGATTCTTCGCCTCGATGAAGACGTTGGCGTCAAGAAGATATATCATAGCTGCCCCGTTTGAAGTCTGCGATACGCCTCGAGAAGAGTTTTTGGCGTCATGCTCAGCAATGCGCCCGCATTGCGCAGGAGAAGGTCGCCCGACATCGCGCTGGCGAGCACCGCGGTCAGGAACCCTCCTCCATTTCTTACCTTGGCAGTCCGGTAGGAGTTTCCACCCGATTTCGGGTCAGCCCGCTCCTGCGACCACCGTTGTCTCTCGGCGTCGAAAAATGCGTCGAACTCGGACTGTCTTATCAAGCCCAGGTCCCGTGCGCGGATTGCGATGACGATCCTGCTGACCCGAAAACGCTTGGACAGGTCCCCTACATTCTCCTCAATGCCCGAGTCTCTGTCCCAAGTCTTTTTAAACTCAGCCTCCGGCACCAGGAATTCGGCAGCAGCCGCGTTGCATAGCCGTTCAATTTTGAGGCGGCTGGTCCGAAACGAGTCGGAGATGCCGCTCTCCCCCAGCCAGACATGGGCGAGTTCATGAGCGAAGGTAAACACCTGCGCCGCCTTCGCATCCCTGCTGTTGACGAAGATCACGGGGACGATGGGATCGCTGATCGCGAAGCCACGGAAGACGTCAACGCTGAGCGGACGTTTGGTGTTCCCCACCACGCTGTTGCGCATGACCCAGATACCGACGGCCTCGGCCCTGGCGATGAGAAGGCGGAAGTAGTCTTCCCAGGTATGGGCCTGTTCTCTTTCAGAGGGTCCCACCCCAAGCGTGCGTCTCATGTCCTCGGCCACCTCGGCCGGCTTTGCGGAGCGGTCGAAACGCCCAACGAACGGCAGTTTTCCGTGGCCGTGGTCGATACGATAGTCCCGATACCAGTCGAGCTTGAACTGAACGTCGCGGAGGGCATCCATGAAATTGACGTCGAGAACCTCCAGCGGTCGCGTTCCGGCGGTCGTCCGCAGGTCAGGGATCGACACGTCCTCCTTGGGCGGCTTGGAAAGGAAGAGGTAACCAAAGGGAACATACGTCGCCTGAGCGAATTTCTCAGCCTGGCGGAAGGTGGGGCGAGACTCTCCCGCCTCCCATGCGGCGACGACATCGGAGCTGGACCCCACCTTTTTGGCGAGTTCATCCAGTGGGAGTCCCGCCCTCATGCGAGCCCACTTGAGAATCTCGGGAGTGACCAGAGCCTGGGCCATCACCACAACGTCCGCTTACAGTCACTCCACTGGTACACCACAATGCCGCGACCTGGCAATGTCCCCGTGCGTAGCCGTCGCCCCCCTACCCTCGGGCGGCGATATCCGCCAGGGTGTCCATGGTGCGGCGCAGGCCCTGCATGCGCAGGGCCGCGTCCTCCCAGTTGCGCATGAACACCAGCTTGTGATCGGGGCGCAGCTTCACCGAGCCGGCCTGCTGGCTGATGAAGGCGACGAGGCCGGCCGGGTTCGGGAAGTGGTTGCCGCGGAAGCCGATCACCACGCCCTTGGGGCCGGCGTCCAGTTTCTCGACGTTGGCGGCCCGGCACAGCACCTTGAGCCCCACCACGTCCAAAAGGTTCTCCACCTCCGGCGGCAGCGTGCCGAAGCGGTCCACCAGCTCCACGGCAAGCGCGTCGATCTCCGCCCGGTCCAATAGGCCGGCGATGCGGCGATAGAGGGAGAGGCGGATGCCGAGATCCTTGACGTAGCCTTCCGGGATCAGCACCGAGGCGCCAATGGCGATCTGGGGAGACCACTCCCCTCCCCCCGCTCCCTTTTGGCCACCATCGCGGGCGGCGGCCACCGCCTCCTCCAGCATCTGCTGGTAAAGCTCTATCCCCACCTCGCGGATGTGGCCCGACTGCTCGTCGCCCAGCAGATTGCCGGCGCCGCGGATGTCCAGGTCATGGCTGGCCAGGGTGAAGCCCGCCCCCAGGGTGTCCAGGGTCTGCATCACGCCAAGGCGCCTCTCGGCAGTCTTGGTCGGGGTGCGGTCGGGGGGAAGGGTCAGATAGGCGTAGGACCGCGCCTTGCCCCGCCCGACCCGTCCCCGCAGCTGGTATAGCTGGGCCAGGCCGAACATGTCGGCCCGGTGGATGATGATGGTGTTGACCGACGGCATGTCGAGGCCGCTCTCGATGATGTTGGTACACACCAGCACGTCATAGCGGCGATCGGCGAAGGCGTTCATCACCTCCTCCAGCTCGGTCGGCGGCATGCGGCCGTGGGCCACCACCGCCTTGACCTCGGGCACCAGGCGGTTCAGCCGCTCCAGCACCCGGTCGATGTCCTGGATGCGCGGGCAGACGTAGAACGTCTGCCCGTTGCGGAAGCGCTCGCGCAGGATGGCCTCGCGCACCACCACCGGGTCATAGGGCAGCACGAAGGTTCGTACCGCCAGCCGGTCCACCGGCGGCGTGGCGATGATGCTCATTTCCCGCACCCCGGTCAGGGCGAGCTGCAGGGTGCGGGGGATGGGCGTCGCGGTCAGGGTCAGGACGTGGACGTCGGCCCGCATCTGCTTCAGCCGCTCCTTGTGGGCGACGCCGAAGTGCTGCTCCTCGTCCACCACCAGAAGGCCCAGGCGGCACAGCGACACCGACTTGGCCAGCAGGGCGTGGGTGCCGACGATGATGTCCACGGTGCCGTCGGCCAGTCCCTTCTTCACCTCGGTGGTCCGCTTCGCCGACACCAGGCGGGAGAGTTGCTCGATGCGCAGCGGCAGGCCGGCGAAGCGCTCGGAAAAGGTGCGGTAGTGCTGGCGGGCGAGAAGGGTCGTCGGCACCACCACCGCCACCTGCGACCCGGCCATGGCGGCGACGAAGGCGGCGCGCAGGGCCACCTCGGTCTTGCCGAAGCCGACGTCGCCGCACACCAGCCGGTCCATGGGCCGGCCCGAGCCCATATCCTCCAGGGTGTCGGCGATGGCCTGAAGCTGGTCCTCGGTCTCGGCATAGGGGAAGCGGGCGCAGAACTCGTCATAGAGCCCCTCGGGCGCCACCAGGGCCTCGGCGGTGCGGATCCGGCGCTGGGCGGCCACCTGGATCAACTGCTCGGCCATGTCGCTGATACGCTTCTTCAGGCGGGCCTTGCGGGCCTGCCAGGCGGTCCCTCCCAGCTTGTCGAGCTGCACCCCCGCCTGCTCGCTGCCATAGCGGGAGAGGACCTCGATGTTCTCCACCGGCACGAACAGCTTGTCCCCGCCGTCGTACAGGATCCGCAGGCAGTCGTGGGGCGCCCTTCCGACGGCCAGAGTCTCCAGGCCGTCGTACTGGCCGATACCGTGCTCGACGTGGACCACCAGGTCCCCCTCGGCCAGGGCCGAGATGTCGGCGATGAAGCGATCCGACTGGCGCCGGCGGGTGCGGGCGGCGCGGGCCAGGCGCTCCCCCAGGATGTCCTGCTCGGCGACCAGGGACAGGGTCGGCGTCGTGAAGCCGCTTTCGAGGCCAAGGGCTACCACCCCCACCGCGTCCGCCGGCAGGGCCAGGACCTCGGCCCACGACTCCACCGTCGCCAGGGGGGCGATGCCGTGCTCGCGCATCACCACCGCCAGGCGATCGCGGGAGCCGGGACTGTAGGCGGCGACGATGGCGCGCCGTCCCGCCTTACGCTCGGCGGCCAGGTGCTGGGCGAGGGACTCGAAGACGTTGCGGTCGGGGTGGGCGCGCACATCGGCGAAGCTCCGCCCCGGCCGGCCGCCGACATCGATGGTCCCCCCCCTCACCCCGCCCCTCTCCCCCCCAGGGGGGAGAGGGAGTGGGTTTTCGACCGTGTCTCCCACATCCGGAGCGGCGAAGGGCGACAGCGCCACCGTCGGGCGCCCGGCCAGCAGCCGGGCCCACTCCGCCGGATCCACGAACAGGGCGGGGGGCGGAATCGGCTGATAGACCATGCCGGCCTCGGCCATGGTGGTCCGTCGGTCCGCCCCGGCCAGCGAGCGCCGCGCCTCGAAGTACTCCATCACCTGGTCGAGCCGAACTTCCCTGGCCTCCTCCACCTGGGAGTCGAGGGTCACCAGGGCCTCGGGCAGGTAGGCGAACAGAGTGTCCATGCCGTCGAAGAACAGCGGCAGCCAGTGCTCCATGCCGGCGAAGCGCCGTCCGGCGGAGATCGACTCGTACAGGGGATCGCTGCCGGTGACGCTGCCGAACAGTTCCCGGTAGTGGCGGCGAAAGCGCGACACCGACTCCTCGTCCAGCATCACCTCGCTGATGGGGTGAAGCTCGAAGCGGTCCACCTTGCCGACGGTGCGCTGGCTCAAGGGGTCGAAGGTGCGGATGCCCTCGAGGTCGTCCCCGAACAGGTCGAGACGCAACGCCTCGGTCGCTCCAGGAGGAAACAGGTCGATGATGCCGCCCCGCACCGCGTATTCGCCGGGCTCCATCACCTGCTCGGCGCGATTGTAACCATTTCGATTAAGAAACGTCACCAGCGCCTTGAGATCAAGGCGCTTTCCCGCCATGGCAACGAACGTTACGCCGGCGAATGCCTCCCGCCGCGGCACACGTTGCAGGAGCGCTCCGACGGTGGTGGCGACGATGCGCGGCCCCTCCACCGGAGCCGACGCGGCCAGCCGGGTCAGCACGGTGAGGCGGGCGCTCATCACCTCCATGCTGGGCGAGGAACGGTCGTAGGGCACGGTGTCCCAGGCGGGGAACTCCACCACCTCCACATCGGGGGCGAAGTAGGCGAGGGCATCGATGAGCCGCGCCAGTCGCACGTCGTCGGCCGACACGTGGAGGAGGCCGGCCGCGGTCGAACGCGCCAGACCGGCCAGCACCAGGGCGTCACAGCCCTCCGGCACGCCGGCGACGACGGTGCGTCCCGGCCCCGCGGTCAGCCTGGCCGCGAGGTCGATCAAGACAGGCCGTCCATATCGCCCACGAGGTCGAAGTCCATCAATAGACGCATGACGTCGGTGTCATACTCGGGTGGAACGGGGACTCTGCCCAACCGCCAGTTGATAATGTCGTTGTCGGGAAGTTCGAGCAACACATCAAATGTGTCGAGTTGGGCATTGGTAAATCTGGGCAGATAGACCTTGGCGAAGCGTCCGAGCAGGAGGTCGGTCTCGATCATGCCCCGGTGGGCGGCCTGATAGAACATGCGCTTGCGTCGGTCATCCAGAGTGTCGTCGTCCATGGGGTCCACTGCTGTTGCTTGGTTCAGGGAAGCTCTAGGATATAAATGGTTCGTGAGCATCTGTCAGCCAGGGAACGTGCCCCCACCATGCGTCCGGAATGCCTATACCCACTGTTCGCGCCGACGACGGCTCTGTCCGGGGTGGGGCCGCGTCTGGTCAAGCTGTTCGAGCGGCTGGCCGGGCCGGCGGTGGTGGATCTCCTGTGGCATCTGCCCTCCGCCCTCATCGACCGCCGCTTCGCGCCCAAGGTGGCCGAGGCTCCGGACGGGGCCATCGTCACCCTGACGGTCCGGGTGGACGCCCACCAGCCGCCGTCCTCGAAGCGCCACCCCTACCGGGTGCGCTGCGCCGACGACAGCGGGTTCCTGCACCTGGTCTATTTCCACGCCCGGCCGGACTACCTGCTGAAGCTGCTGCCGCCCGGCACGACCCGCCTGGTCAGCGGCCGCATCGAGCACTTCAACAACGAGGTGCAGATGAGCCACCCCGACCATGTGGCCCCGCCCGAAGAGGCGGACCGGATGCAGTCGGTGGAGCCGGTCTACCCCCTCACCGCCGGCCTGTCGCTGAAGATGGTGAGCCGCGCCGTGCAGGCGGCGCTGGAGCGGGTCACCGACCTGCCCGAGTGGCACGACCCGGCCCTGATGAAGCGCGAGGGCTGGCCGCCGTGGCGCGAGGCGCTGCTGGTCGCCCATGCCCCGAAGGACGGGGACGACCTGGAGCCGCTGACCCCGGCCCGCGCCAGGCTGGCCTATGATGAGCTTTTGGCCAACCAGCTTGCCCTTGGCCTGGTGCGCCAGGCCATGCGGCGGCGGCCGGGGCGGGCCATCGCCGGCGACGGGGGACTGCGGCGGCGGGTGCTGGCCTCCCTGCCCTTCTCCCTCACCAATGCCCAGGCGCGAAGCCTCGCCGAGATCACCGCCGACATGGCCGCCGAGCCCCGCATGCTCCGCCTTCTCCAGGGCGACGTCGGCAGCGGCAAGACGGTGGTCGGCCTGCTCGCCATGCTCAACGCCGTCGAGACCGGCGCCCAGGCGGCCCTGATGGCGCCGACGGAGATCCTGGCCCGCCAGCACTTCGCCACCATCGCCCCCCTGGCCGAGGCCGCCGGCATCCGCGCCGCCCTGCTCACCGGCCGCGACAAGGGAAAGGGCCGCGAGGCCATCCTGAGCGGGCTTGAGGACGGCTCCATCCATGTCGCCGTCGGCACCCATGCCCTGCTGCAGGAGGAGGTGGCGTTCCGCGACCTGGCCTTGACGGTGATCGATGAGCAGCACCGCTTCGGCGTCCATCAGCGGCTCGGACTCTCGGCCAAGGGACGGGTGCCGGACGTGCTGGTGATGACCGCCACCCCCATCCCCCGCACCCTGACCCTGACCCTGTACGGCGACATGGACATCTCGCGGCTGGACGAGAAGCCGCCGGGACGCCAGCCGGTGGACACCGTGGTCAAGCCCATCGACCGGGTGGACGAGGTGGTGGCGGCCATCGACCGGGCGATTCGCGCCGGAGCCCGGGTGTTCTGGGTCTGCCCGCTGGTGGAGGAGTCGGAAACCTCCGATCTCGCCGCCGCCGATGCCCGCCACGCCCACCTGGCCGAGTTCTTCGGCAGCCGGGTCGGCCTGGTGCACGGCCGCATGAAGGGAACGGAGAAGGACGCGGTGATGGCCGCCTTCGCCGGAGGAGGGCTCGATATCCTGGTGGCCACCACCGTCATCGAGGTCGGAGTCGACGTGCCGCAGGCGACGGTGATGGTGGTCGA
>JAMOBE010000044.1:0-28404 GCA_039908285.1 Alphaproteobacteria bacterium | reverse complement strand
GTCGCCATCGTCGTCTCCCTGGCGATCTATCCGTTCACCTTCCTGCACCTCGCCAAAATCAACCTCGTCACCGGCAGTTTCCTCGCCTGCCTGGTGTTGCTCGGGATACCCCTGCTGGCCATGTCGGCGATGAACCCCCTGCTGGTGGCCCTGCGGGTGGCCGTGGCGCGACCGGAGACGGGGGACGCGGGCTCAGGCTGGGTGTTCTTCGTCAGCACCATGGGATCGGTGGCCGGAGTCCTGTTCGCCACCTTCATCGCCATTCCCCACCTGACCAATTTCCGCAGCTTCGCCCTTCTCGGCGCCGCCGTCGGCCTGGCCGCCCTCGCCTCGGCGCTGGCCGGCCGCAGCCTCTCTCCGACCGCCAGAGTCCACACCAGCGCCATGGCGCTGGTGGGAACGCTGGCTGGCTTGGCCCTCGGTGTCTGGGCCGACGACTACCTGGGCTGGAAGAAGACCCTGGAGAACGACGGACTCCGCTGGACGATGGTCGAGCACTACCCGACCCCCTTCGGCAGCCTGAAGGTCGTCGACGTCGCCTCCGGCCAGGCCGCGCCGCGCCGGATTCTGCTGAACGACGGGATCTTTCAGAACATCAGCGATGCCGGACATCCGTCGCGCTCGCTGGCGGTGTTCACCCACGCGCTGGAGGCTCTGGCGATGGCGTCCGTCTCCTCCCCCCGCAGGGCGCTGGTCCTCGGGCTCGGAACCGGGGCCGTTCCCATGGGACTGGCGGCACGCGGCATCGACGTGGATGTGGTCGACATCAACCCGGCCCTGGACGGGCTCATCCGGCGGCATTTCGCCTTCAAGGACCAGCGCGTCACGCTGCACTGGGGCGACGCCCGGACCTTCGCCAATGCCTGCACCACCCGATACGACATCGTCATCATGGATGTCTTCAATTCCGATGGCATGCCCGAGCACCTGCTGACCGAGGAGTTCTTCCGCCACATCGGGCGGTGCGTCGCGGAGCGGGGCAGCCTCGTGGTGAATTCGTTCTTTGCCGATGCCGGAACCACTGGCTACCGCATGATGTTCACCGCCGTCACCAAAGCCTTTTCCAGCGTCCGTGTGTTCGGGAGCGCATCTCCCGACCTCGAAAATGTCTTCATTCTTGCCCAGCATGGAGCGCGTCCGCTCGCCCCCGTCAACTGGACCAGCATGCCTGAGCAACTTGTTCCAGACGTGCTCTCGGCCCTGGCGACGGCGCGCACCGTCGGCGTGGAGATTCCGTTGACGGAAGACTCGTCCAGCGATGAGCATAACAGGCTCACCGTCGCCATCGCTCCGGCCCAGATCGCCCTGCGGCGTCATGTGCTGACCTTCGTGCCGCCGGTGTACCTGGTGAATTAGTCCTCCCCCCCTCCGGCTATCCGTACCGTTCCTCGCTCCAGGGGTCGCCGTTGTTGTGGTAGCCCCTCACCTCCCAATAGCCGGGGGCATCGTTCTCGAGGACCGTGATATGGCGCAGCCACTTGGCGCTTTTCCAGAAGTAGAGCCCGGGGATGACGGCGCGCATCGGGCCGCCGTGCTCGCGGGAAATGGGCTGGCCCTGCCAGGTGTGGGCCAGCAGCACGTCGGCGGCGGCAAAGGCGGCGAGCGGCACGTTGGTCGTATAGCCGTCATGGCTGCGCATGACCACGAACCGCGCCTCCGCCCGCGGCCGGACCAGCGACAACAGATGCCGGGCCGACACGCCGGTCCACTGGTTGTCGAACCTGGACCAGGTGGTGACGCAGTGGATGTCGGTGGTCAGCGTCACCTGGGGCTGGGCCATGAAGGCCTCCCAGTCCCATGAGAGCGGAGCCTCCACCGCGCCGCCGACGCTGAAGCGCCAGTCGGCGAGCGACAGACTGGGCTGCACCCCGAGATCCAGCACCGGCCAGTCCCGCACCTGGCGCTGGCCCGGTGGCAGACGCGGGCGTTTGGATACATCTTCATCGGACATGGCGATCAGGCCTTTCACCTCAAAGGCAACTGGCGGAGCGCCTCAGCCCTTGGCCCGCATCAGCCGTGACTTCTGGCGCTGCCAGTCGCGTTTCTTTTCGGTTTCGCGCTTGTCGTAGTTCTTCTTGCCCTTGGCGAGGCCGAGCTTCACCTTGGCGATGCCGCGGTCGTTGAAGTAGATGGCGAGCGGGACCAGCGTCATGCCTTCCCGCCCCACCGCGGCCTGCAACCTGGCGATCTCGCGCCACTTCAACAAAAGCTTGCGCGGACGCTTGGTCTCATGGGTGAAGAACGTCCCGCCCTGGTATTCCGGGATATAGGCATTGAACAGGTAGAGTTCACCCTCTTTCGGCCCGGCGTAGCATTCGGTGATGTTGGCGCGGCCGTGGCGCAGGGACTTGACCTCGCTGCCGACGAGCATGATGCCGGCCTCGATGGTCTCCTCGATGAAATAGTCATGGCGAGCCTTGCGGTTCTCGGCGACCGTGCCGTGGCTGATCAGCCCGCTTTCGCCCCTGGTGGCCATGTCCCTAGCCGATGAGGCCGAGATCGTGCATGGCCTTCCTCACCTTTTCCTTGCTGGCATCGGCGATTTCCCACAGGGGTTGCCGGGTGTCGGGCAAGGAGCGGCCAAGCAGGCTTGCCGCGTACTTCACCGGCCCTGGGCTCACCTCGCAGAACAGGGCGTCGTGCAGTGGCAGCAGCCGGTCGCGGATCTCGAAGGCGCGGGTGAAGTCGCCAGCGTTCCAGGCGTCGTGAAGGGCGGCGCACAGGGCCGGGGCCACGTTGGAGCTGACCGAGACGCACCCCTGCCCTCCCTGGGCCAGGAAGGCGGTGATGGTGGCGTCCTCGCCGGAGAGCTGGCAGAACTCAGGTCCGATGGCCAGCCGGGTGCGCAGGGGGCGCACGAGATCGGCGGTCGCGTCCTTGACCCCCTTGATGTTTGGCAGCCGGGCGAGACGCGCCATGGTGTCGATGGTCATGTCGATGACGCAACGGCCGGGGATGTTGTAGATGATGATGGGCAGGTCCACGGCGTCGTTGATCGCCTTGTAGTGCTGGTAGAGCCCCTCCTGGGTGGGCTTGTTGTAGTAGGGGGTGACGACCAGGGCGGCGGTGGCGCCGGCCTTGCGGGCGTGGCGGGTCAGCTCGATCGCCTCGGCCGTGGCGTTGGAGCCGGTGCCGGCGATCACCGGAACCCGCCCGGCGGCGGCCTCGACGCAAAGCTCCACCACGCGATGGTGCTCCTCGTGGCTCAGGGTCGGCGACTCGCCGGTGGTGCCGCACGGGACCAGACCATCGGTCCCCTCTGCGATCTGCCACTCCACCAGGGACTGATAGGCTTTGTCGTCCACCTTGCCGGCGCGAAAAGGGGTGATCAGGGCGGTGATGGATCCTCTGAACATTGACAACTCCGTGACGGCGGTGACAGACGGCGCGGAGCGTACCCTCACTCGCCATCGCCCACAAGGACGAGGACGAGGCTATGAAATTTTCTCTGATTCGGCACCAGCCAGTGCGATAAGGAGACTCTCAGCATTGACCGATCCATATCGGCTGCCTGGAACCAGCAGCTTCGCACGGCTATTGGCGCCTCTGTCGATTCGGTTATTTCTGGGCAAAGCCTAAGTGCGGAAAGAACGCTCTCAGTACGAGTGAAAGGATGCCCGCGAGCACGATGCCCATCATCCATTTCAGCAGATTGACCTCGCCCTGAAGTTTGGCGAATTCGGCCTGCACGCGGGAGAAGCCAAGGCCCATTTCACCCCGGACGTCCTTGATGTCCGCCTTTGTGGAGGCTTCGAGACGAGCAATATCGCTCCTGGTGGCCAATTCGGCATCTCCCGAGGCGTCCTTGAAGGCCTCCGCGATGGCTTCGGCCTGCGGTTCGGCGATGCCGGCGTCCCGCAGCCGGTGCACGAACTTCAGCGTGTCGAAGGTGATGGCCGCCATGGTGTCCTCCCTGGCTCCAACATGAGACCCTTGACGGCCGGAGTCAACGGGTGGTGCGGAGGCAACCGAGGGCTGGTTTCCCATCCGCCCGGCCCCGCTCAACTTCAGCTGAGGATCCTAGGGAACCTCCCCAGATACGCCCCCATCCAGACTCAGGAGCTATTGCTACAGGCTCGGTCCTGTCCCTAATATGGCGCCGGCAGGAGACCCCAGGCCATATCCCCCACAATCGAGGCCCCGCCGTGGTGAAGCCGATCGCCGTTGCCGTGCTTGTCGTTCTATTCCTTATGGGGGCGGTCGCTCCCGGACAGGCTGGCCAGCTCTCCGACACCGACCAGCGTCTCTATCGCGCGGCCTTCGCCGCCGCCGACAATGACGAATGGAACAAGGTGCACTCCCTCACCGGCAAGGCGCACAACAGGCTGCCGGGCAAGGTGCTGAGGTGGATGGAGTACGTTTCGCCCCGCTCGGGCGCGTCGTTCATGGAGATCACCGACTTCGTCCGCAACAATCCCGACTGGCCGCAGCAGTCGGCGCTGGCCCGTCGGGCCGAGGACGCCATTACCCCCTCCGAGTCCCCCGAGGCCATGCTCGCCTGGTTCATCGAGCACCCGCCGCAGACTCCGAACGGCAAGGTGGCGTGGGCCCGCACCCTGATGGGTACCGGCCGTCCCGACAAGGCGGTGGCCGTCCTGCGGGATGCCTGGATCAACGACAACTTCGGCGTGGTTCAGGAAAAGCAGTTCGTCGCCCAGCACGGCGACAAGCTGCGGCGCGAGGACCACATCGCCCGCCTGAACCGCCTGCTGTGGGACCGCCAGCTCGACGCGGTGAAGCGGATGATGCCCAGGGTGGACCAGGGCCACCAGCGCCTGGCCCAGGCTCGCATCGCCATGATCGAGATGAAGGGCGGCGTCGAGGGCGCGCTGGCCAAGGTCCCCCCTGAGCTGCGGGGCGACCCTGGCCTCCTGTACGAGCGGGTGCGCTGGCGGCGCAAGAAGGACCTGTACTCCGACGCCATCGCCCTGTTCGGCAGTCCGGGCGTGGACAAGGTCCGCCCCGACATGTGGTGGGTGGAGCGGGCGGCGCTGGCCCGCGAGGCCCTGCACATGGGCATGACCAGCAAGGCCTATTCCCTCGCCAGCCACCATGGAAAGCTCGAGTCCTCACAGTTCTCCGACGCCGAGTGGCTGGCGGGATGGATTTCACTGCGCTTCCTCAAGGATGCCCGGACGGCCCTCACCCACTTCAAGCGCATGCATGAGGGCGTCACCTCCCCCATCAGCAAGGCGCGCGGGGCCTACTGGGCCGGGCGGGCGGCCGAGGCGCTCGACGACAAGGCCGAGGCCGAGACCTGGTTCAAGCAGGGGGCCCAGCACGTCACCACCTACTATGGACAGCTCGCGGCGGGCCGCGTCGCCTCCGACAACTCCTGGCCCATGCCCGAGGACCCGCTGCCGCAGGCCGAGGACATCGAGACCTTCGGCCGTCACGAACTGGCCCAGGCGGTGGCCCTGCTGGCCGAACTGGACAAGCGCGAGCATATCCGGCCGATCGTCATGCGCCTGGTCGACCTGGCACGGACGCCCGGACAGCATGCGCTGGTGGCCCGGCTCGCCGGAACCAGCGGCCGCACCGACGTCACGGTCAGCGTCGCCCGCCGCTCGGCCCAGGCGGGGGTGGTCCTCCTCTCGTCCAACTTTCCGGTGATCAGCGTGCCGACACGCGAGCCGCCGGAACGGGCGCTGGTCCTGTCGGTCGTGCGCCAGGAAAGCAACTTCCAGCCCACCGCGGTCAGTTCCGCCGGCGCCCAGGGGCTGATGCAGCTCCTACCCACCACCGCCAAGCAGGTGGCCAAGGCCATCAACGTCACCTTCACCCCCAGCAGTCTGGTTACCGATCCCAACTACAACATGAAGCTCGGTGCCGCCTACCTGCAACAGGTGATCGACTCCTTCGACGGCTCCTATGTGCTGGCCATCGCCGCCTACAACGCCGGTCCGGCCCGGGCGCGCCAGTGGGTCAGGGACTTCGGCAACCCCAGGGACTCGGTGGTGGATGCGGTGGACTGGGTCGAGATGATCCCCTTCAGCGAAACCCGCAACTACGTGCAGCGCGTGCTGGAGGGCCTCCAGGTCTATCGACGGCGTCTCGGCGCCACCGACTTCGTCCTCTCCCTGGAGGGGGATTTGAAGAGGTAGAACTCTTAGCCGCCGAGCTTCCTCCCCTCCCCGCTCGCCGCCACGGCGTCGGTGATGAAGCGTTCCAGTTCGCGCACCACCTCGGTGTTGTCGAACAGGATGGCCGCCTTGGCCTTGATGGTGGCCCGGAGGCTCTGGCGCCAGGCGGGGTCGCGGGCCACCCGCAGGGCGGTTTCCACGTAGTGGTCGGGGTCGGAGCAGATAAGCTCGTCGAACCCCATCCGGGTATAGCAACCAAGAGTCACCCGCCCGCGCATGTAGGGTCCGGGCCAGGTCACCACCGGCGCCCCCAGGGCCAGGGCCTCGTGGGTGGAGTTGCCGCCGCTGAAATAGAACGGGTCCAGCACCACGTCGGCGGCGTTGAGCAGATTGAGAAAGTCGCCGTGGTCCATCTGACGCAGGAACACGACGCGGTCGACCGCATCGGGAAACACGGTGGCGAAGCGGTCGCGCAGGGCTTCCTGCCAGGTCTCCATCGCCGAGAGGGTGATGATCAGGTGGCCGGCGGGATCGGCCCGCAGGATGCGGCCGAGGGCGATGTCGAAGTCCGGATGAAACTTCATCAGGTTCTGGGGGCAGATGTAGATGTGGGCGTCGGGCGGCAGCCCATAGCGCTCGCGGTCGGCCGTCACCTCGCCCTCGAGCGGATAGGGGTAGCAGGTGGGAAGGTTGTCCAGCAGGAACAGGCGCTCGCTGTAATGGCTTTGCGCGCCCTCGGGCTCCAGCAGGCGCGACGACAGGAAATAGTCCATGTTGGGAATGCCGGTGGTATCCGGATGCCCCCAGGTCACGAACTGCACCGGCGCCAGCCTGGAGAAGGCCAGGAAGTAGGTCAGCACCACCATGCCGATCTCGAAGAAGAACAGGGCGTCCAGCCGCTCGGCGGCGATGGTCTCGCGGGCCGCCGCCAGATCGTTCACCAGATAGCGCACCGCCCCCACCTGCGAGTCGATGCGGTCGGAGGTGTCGTCGGCCCGGCCTCCCGGACGGAACAGGATGATGTCGAAGGCGTCGCGGTCGAGGTGGCGGATGAAGCCCTCGTTGAGCTTGTCCATGGTCCGGTTGTGCAGATACGAGGCCACCATCCCAAGTCGCAGCTTGCGGCCGGGGGTGCGCACCGGGGCCGGCTCCCGGCAGTGGGGCGCCACCCACTCGAGGCCGGGCACGCTCGCGCGATAGAAATCGGCCAGTCGCCGCTGGAGGACGACGTCGTTCTCGTTGTGATAGGCGAGCCCGAAGGTGCTCTCGGCGACGGCCAGGGGGGGATTGTCGATGGTCAGCCCCAGCCCGCTCAATCGGTCGAGGCCGGCCGTCAACTCCCGCCTGAAGTCGGTCATGGCGGCGACGGAGGGAAACACCCGCGGGGCGATCAGCAGCGAGCGGACGCTGATGCCACCCGGGCCACTGATCCGCTCGACGTTGCGGCAGCACTCGCGGGCCTCCTCGATCCGCCCGAGACGCTTCATGGCATTGGCCATATTGAAGTGGACGAGACCGGCGACTCCCTGACTCCCGTTGCGGTCCAGTTCGAGGGCGCGACGATAGAGCGCCAGCGACTCCTCGGTGAGGACGGGATCGTGGGCCGTGTTGGCCTGCTCGCGGGCGTTGGCGAGATTGAGGACGCCGGTGGCGTAGCCAGGGTCGAGGGCGACGGCCTGCTCGAACGCCTCGATGGCCTCCGGCAGCCGCCCGAGGTCCATCAAGGCCACCCCCAGATTCTGGTGCGTCCTGGCCTCATTGGGGGACACGGCGACGGCACGGCGGAAATGGTCGAGCGCCTCCTCCGGCCGTCCCGCCTGCCGCGCATCCACCCCCCGGTGAGTCCAGGCGTGGGCCTCCTCCTCCGGTGACCGGGGAAGCATGGGGCGATCCAGATCCCCCTCCCGCCCGGTGGCGGCCAGGATGCTGCGGAGATTGGCGATGGCCCCCTCATGCCCGGGCGTCACGGCCCGCACGTCGCGATAGGCCGCCTCGGCCTCGTCCAGCCGGCCGGCCTTGTGCAGGGTCACTCCCAGGTCGAACAGCGCCCGGACATCCCGTGGGAGGAGAGCGGCGACCCGGCGGTAGCAGTGGGCGGCCTCGTCCAGGCGATCGAGCCGAACCAGCACCTGAGCCCGATTGCGCAGGACATCGACACGGTCCCGGTCGCGGGCCTGCGCCCGCTCCAGGGTGGACAGCGCCAGGATCAGGTCGCCGCGGCGCAGGTGCGCCACGCCCAGATTGGTGAGGTAGGAGATGACGTCCTCGTCCGGCCCGGCGGCGGTAACCGCCCGCTCGATGAAGCCGACCGCCTGGTCGAGTCTGCCCTCCTCGATGGCCAGGATCCCGACCATGTGCAGGGCGGGCGCGAATGCCGGATTGGTGGCCAGGATCGAGTCATACAGCCCCGCGGCCTCCGCCCGATTCCCCTGCATGTGGAGGTCAACGGCGCGGGCGTAGGTGTCTTCGATGGTACTGGCGGTCATGGTGGGGTGTCCTGTGGCTGCGCTCAGGACAGGGAACGATGACGGAGGCGATTAATCAAGGAAGAAAGGCAAGGGAGAAAGGTTTGTGAGGGCCTGAGGCCCTCACACTCCCCATTAATTCCAGACACCAAGGTCAGGGGGAGCGCGCGGCTCCCCCCTCCTCCCTCTCAGAGAGTGACCTGCTTCACGTTCCACACTTCCTTGGCATAGGTGTGGACCGTGCGGTCGCTCGAGAACATGCCCATGTTGGCGACGTTCAGGGCCGCGCGACGGGCCCAGTCGTTCTTGTCCTCGAACACCGTGTCGGCGCGCTCCTGGCAGGCGATGTAGGACGCATAGTCGGCCAGCAGCAGATAGTGATCGCCACCCTTCAACAGACTGTCGAAGATCGGACGATAGCGGTCAGGCTCACCCGGTGAGAAGAAGCCCTGGCCGATCATGTCCAGAACCCGCGTCAGTTCCGGGTTGCGGCGGTAGTAAGCCCACGGATCATAGCCGCTGATGCGCAGGTCCTGCGCCTCCTCGGCCGTGACACCGAACTCGAAGAAGTTGTCCTCGCCGACGGCCCGACGGATCTCGATGTTGGCGCCGTCCAGAGTGCCGATGGTCAGCGCTCCGTTCAGGGCGAACTTCATGTTGCCGGTGCCCGAAGCCTCCGTGCCGGCGGTCGAGATCTGCTCGGACAGATCGCAGCCCGGCATGATGATCTCGGCGGCCGAAACGTTGTAGTTCGGCACGAACACCACCTTCATAGAGTCCTTCACCGCCGGGTCGTTGTTGATCACCTCGGCCACGTCGTGGATCAGCCGGATGATCAGCTTGGCCATGTAATAGCCCGGAGCCGACTTGCCAGCGAAGATCACGGTGCGCGGACGCTCCGCCGACGCATTCCGATCGCGCAGGCGGTTGTAGCGGGTGATGACGTGCAGGACGTTGAGAAGCTGGCGCTTGTACTCGTGGATGCGCTTGACCTGGACGTCGAACATGGAGTCCGGGTTGGCCCGCACCCCGTTCAGGGTCCGGATCATCTGCGCCAGACGCGCCTTGTTGGCCTGCTTGATGTTCTGGAAATCCTGCAGGAACCCGGCGTCGCCAACGTGCTTCTCCAGGTCCTTGAGCTTGTCCAGCTCGGTGACCCAGGTGGGACCGACCCGATCGGTGATCTGCTTCGACAGCCCCGGATTGGCCTGCAACACCCAGCGGCGCGGCGTCACGCCGTTGGTGACGTTGACGAACTTCTGCGGCCACATGCGGTGGAAGTCGGAGAAGATCGTCGAGCACATGAGGTTGGTGTGCAGCTCGGCGACACCGTTGACGTGGGTGCTGCCGACGATGGCCAGGTGCGCCATGCGGATGCGGCGGCTGTCGTCGTCGATCAGCGACATGCGGCGCAGCACGCCGTTGTCGCCCGGGAAGGTGTACTTTACCTGCTGCAGGAACTTGTGGTTGATCTGGTAGATGATCTCCAGATGCCGCGGCAGCACGGACTCCAGCATGGAAATCGGCCAGGTCTCCAGCGCCTCGGGCAGCAGGGTGTGGTTGGTGTAGCAGAAGGTGCGGCTGGTCATCTCCCAGGCGCGTTCCCAGCTATACCCATGGATGTCGGTGAGAAGCCGCATCATCTCGGCGACGGACAGCGCCGGGTGGGTGTCGTTGAGCTGGATCACCACCCGATCGGGCAGGCTGTCGAGGGTGGAGTGGGTGCGCTTGAACCGCTGCACGATGTCCTGGAGCGAGGAGCTGACGAAGAAGTACTCCTGCTTCAGGCGCAGTTCCTGGCCCATCAGGGTCGTGTCGGCCGGATACAGCACCCGCGACAGATTCTCGGAGGACGTCTTGTCGCGCACGGCGTCGATGTAGTTGCCGGCGTTGAAGTAGTTGAGGTCGAAATCGCGGGTGGCGCGGGCCGTCCACAGGCGCAGGTTGGTCACCGTCGGCGAGCCGAAGCCCGACACGGGGACGTCATAGGCCATGGCGGCGACGTCATCGGTGTCCACCCACTGGCACGACACCTTGCCGGCGGCATCCTTGAAATTGAGGATGCGGCCGTGGAAGCGCACGGGATACACCACCTCCGGCCGCGGGTATTCCCACGGATTGCCATGACGGAGCCAGTTTTCCGGCTGTTCCACCTGCTGGCCGCTCTCGATGCGCTGGCTGAACATGCCGTAGGCGTAGCGAATGCCATAACCGAACCCGGGATAGCCGTGGGTGGCCATCGAGTCGAGGAGGCAGGCCGCCAGACGGCCCAGGCCGCCGTTGCCGAGCGCCGCGTCGAACTCAAGTTCCTCGATGGTCCCAAGGTCCTGCCCCAGTCCATCGAGCGCCGAGCGGACGCTGTCGATGATGTTGAGGTCATAGAGCTGCTTCACCAGGCTGCGGCCGGTCAGGAACTCCATCGACAGGTAATAGACGCGCTTGGTATCGCGGTCGAACTGGGTGCGGGCGGAATGGATATAGCGCTCGCTCAGAAGGCCGCGGACCAGGAAGGCGAGTGCGTAGTACCAGTTCTCCTTGGACGCATACGTCGGATCCGCGCCCACCACGTGGACCATGAAGTGGAGCAATTCCTTCTTGATCGACTCGGCGTCGGAAATGTCGATCCGCTCCCCGACCCTCGCCGTGGCCTCTTTCAACTGCTGCATATTTGTGCTTCTCCCTAAGCCCGGTGCCGAGACTGACCGTCGCCCCGTCCCCCCAATGCCACTCCTCCCACACGGCCCGAAAAGTCACCGACCTTCCGAACCCCCATGCGCCGCAACGCGCGACCTTCTACCTGGGCGCCCGACCAGGGCGACCGACCAGGGCGACCGGCTTTTGTCCGGCATCCGCGGTCCACGGCACCCTATCCTCCACGGCCGGGTCAGACCAGTTCCCGATAGAGCCGCCGGTAATTCTCGGCCGCCCTCCGCCAACTGAAATCCTGCCCCATCGCCCTGCGCTGCAATTCTTGCCATGCCGAAGGCTGTCGATACAAGGCCAAAGCCCGATGAATCGCGTTCTGGAAGTCTTCCAAAGTAGACTCCCGGAACACGAAACCGGTGGCCTCCGCTCCGTCAAGGGCGTCGAACACGGTATCCGCCAGCCCGCCGGTACGGCGGACCACCGGGATCGTCCCGTACCGCAAGGCATAAAGCTGTGTCAACCCGCAAGGCTCGAAGCGCGACGGCATGAGGACCAGGTCGCACCCAGCCTGCATACGGTGCGCCAGCGGTTCCTCGAAGCCGATGCGGGTAGCCACCCGGCCGGGCCAGGCCGCCGCCGCGTCGCGACAGCCCTGCTCCAGGTGGGAGTCCCCACTTCCAAGGATTACGATCTGGCCGCCGCGGCCGACGATATCGTGGACGGCGTCCAGAATGAGATCGATTCCCTTCTGCTCGGCGAGGCGGCTGATGACTCCGAACAGCGGCGCGTCGGCCACCGGATCCAGCTTGAACTCCCGCTGCAGAGCGGTCTTGTCCTTGGCCTTGCCGGACAGGTGGGAGGCGGTGAAATGGTGGGCGATGGCGGGATCGTGCTCGGGATCCCACACCTTCGGGTCCTCGCCGTTGAGGATGCCCGAAAGATCGCCGTCGCGGGCCAGCAGCAGTCCCTGGAGTCCCTGCCCCTCGCCGTCGGTCTGGATCTCGTGGGCATAGGTGGGACTGACCGTGGTGATCCGGTCCGCATAGTAAAGGCCGGCCTTCAGGTACGACAGGTCGCCGTAGAACTCCACGCCATCGATGGCGAACGACTCCCACGGCAGGCCAACGGCATTCAGGATGGCGGGGGAAAACCGGCCCTGATAGGCCAGATTGTGCACCGTGAAGACGGTGGGTGGCCGCGCCACTCCCCAGGTCTTCAGGTAGGCGGGCACCAGCCCGGTCTGCCAGTCGTTGGCATGCACGATGTCGGGCGTCCATCCCCCTGACCAGCCGCCGGCGGCGATGGTCGCCGCCACCCACGACAGCACCGCGAACCGGAGAAAATTGTCCGGCCAGTCGCGACCGTCCGGCCCCAGGTAGGGATTGCCGGGGCGATCGAACAGGTTCGGACAGCTCACCATCCACACCTCGAGTCTCATTCCCGGACTCTGGCCGCGAATCAGGTGGACGGGGCCGGCGCCCAAGGGATCACCCAGGTCGGCGATCACGGCGGCGTCCTCGAGCGCCGCCAGGGCAGCCGGGTAGGCGGGCAGGAGCAGGCGCACGTCCTCCCCCGCCTCGACCAGGGCGGCCGGCAGCGCTCCCGCCACATCGGCGAGTCCGCCGGTCTTGATCAGCGGAAAGGCCTCCGACGCAACGAACAGAATCCTCATGAATGCGGCCGTTCCCCTCTTCCCCCAAGGCGGCAGACTATGGCGCAGACACTGGCGAAATGGAATCCTTTCCAGCCCGCCGCCGCCGTTTTCCCCCTCCTCGATCGGGCCTCGTCGCTTTTTCGCACGAGTACGATTGAATACCGTTGCCGGGAGTGTCAGAGTTACCCCTCTCACGAGGCGCGGCGACCGTCAGGGCGCACGCAATCAGGGGGAACACGACTCCGTATCCCGGTCGACCACGATACGGCAGCATCCGAAAACAGGTCGACTCAAACCAGGCCAGGGGGCGCCAGATGCACTACTCGACGGATCTGCCCTACGATCTGCACAATGCGGTCCGAAAAACGTTCGCACTCGTTCTGGCGGGCGGGCGCGGCACGCGGCTGATGCAGCTTACCGACGACGAGGCGAAACCGGCGATGCCGTTCGCGGGCAAGTTCCGCATCATCGACTTTCCGCTGTCCAACTGTATCAACTCAGGGATCCGCCAGATGGCGGTGCTGACGCAGTACAAGGCGCACACGCTGATCCAGCACCTTCACCGCGGGTGGGGCTTCCTCAGGGCCGAGATCAACGAGTTCGTCGAGATCTGGCCGGCGCAGCAGCAGCTCGACTCGGCCTCCTGGTACCAGGGCACCGCTGACGCCGTCTTCCAGAATCTGTCCCTGATCCGCAGCCGTTCCCCCAAGTATGTCCTGATCCTGGCCGGCGACCACGTCTACAAGCAGGACTACTCGAAGCTCCTCGGCTTCCACATCGAGACCGGCGCCGACGTGACGGTAAGCTGCGTCGATGTGCCGCTCAAGGACGCCAGCGGATTCGGCGTGGTCGGAGTCGACGAGAACGACCGCATCATCAACTTCCTGGAAAAGCCCAAGGACCCGCCGCCGATTCCCGGCAACCCGGGCCGCGCGTTCGCCAGCATGGGCATCTACATCTTCAACGCCGACGTGCTGTTCGAGCATCTGGAGAGGGACGGGGCCGACCTCAAGTCCAGCCATGACTTCGGCAAGGACATCATTCCCTACCTGGTGCCGCGCTGCAAGGTGATGGCGCACCGCTTCTCCGACAGCTGCGTGAGCTGCCTCGTGCAGCATGGGGACATCACCGAGCCCTACTGGCGGGACGTCGGGACCGTGGATGCCTACTGGGCCGCCAACATCGACCTGACGACCGTGACGCCGGAACTGGACCTCTACGACTCCAACTGGCCGATCTGGACCTACCAGATTCAACAGCCCTCCGCCAAGTTCGTGTTCGACAACGACGACCGGCGGGGCATGGCGGTCGATTCCCTCCTGTCCGCCGGCTGCGTGGTCTCCGGCGGCACCGTGCGCCGCTCCCTCCTGTTCAGCCTGGTACGGGTCAACTCCTACACGACCGTGGAGGACACCCTGATTCTGCCGAACTCGGAGGTCGGACGGCACTGCCGCCTGAAGAAGACCATCGTCGGCAGCAACTGCCAGATCCCCGAGGGACTGGTGATCGGCGAGGACCCAGTACTCGACGCCAAGCGGTTCCACGTCACCGAAGGCGGCGTGACCCTGGTCACCGCCCCCATGCTGGCCAAGCTGTAGTTCCTCTGGACGACATGACCCGGCCGAGTCGCGCCGCGACTCGGCCGGGTTGTTCCTTGCGCCGGGATCAGCCGGACCGCCGGTCGCTCCAGAAGTGCTCGCCGTGCAGGGGACGAGGCTGCCCCATCTCCCCGGTTCCTGAATTCTGGACCCTGAGACCGCGTTCGAAGGCCGAGTCAAGCCGCCGCTGGTGACGGCGCACCCGCACATACCTCAGGGCCAGGAAAACCGCGGGCCAGAGGATGATGGCGCCGACGATGGCAAGGGTAACCGTGGGTTCCGGCATCGGCTCCTGTCCTTGCGAGACGTTCCAGCACCGGACACATCCGGTGCGGGTGATTCACCGACGCTTGGGAACGTGGGGTGGGAAAGGCGCCATTGCCAGTAGCCCATACGCCTACGCATTTGCGCCTACGCCCAGGTCGTGACCGACCGGCTTCACGATATGGAATGGCGCAACAATTTATGATACAAGATGTGGATTCGAGCGTGGAGGTTTCACCATGGACTATATTGCGAGGACGGCGAGCCTCGCCGAGATGTTCACGACGGCGATGGCGTTTGAGCGCAATACCCAGGTCTTTTACGAGGTGCTGATGGAGCGGATTGAGGAAGGACCACTCCGGCGGCTCCTGTGGACATTGGCGCTCGAGGGCGCCCGCCACTACCACCTGTGCCGGGACATCGCGGAGCGCGAGCACGCCCACGACCACGCCGACGACGTGATCCACTGGCCGGCCGTGCACGAGGACTTCCTGCGCTGCATGCACACCCCCGATCTCGGGGACGAACCGACGCGCTATGATATCCTGGGCGTCTCCGTGCACCGGGAGACCGTCGCCTTCGAAGAGTACGCCGAGCTTGCGGACAGCACGCCGGTGGGGCCGATCGCCGACCTGTTCCTCGACCTTGCCGGCGACAACGCCGCCCGCAAGTCCCAGCTTCAGAAGATGCTGGACGAGCCCGAAGACCGGGTCGCGGTGATCTGAGGGGGCTCCCCCCTCAGACCGCCCCCTCCACCACCACGGCGGGCTTCAGGCCGAGCTTGGCGAACAGCGCCCGATCCTCCTCCTCCACCGGATTGTCGGCGGTCAGAAGGCGCTCGCCATAGAAGATCGAGTTGGCTCCGGCGAAGAAGCACAGCGCCTGCACGTCGTCCGACATGGCCTTGCGCCCGGCCGACAGGCGGACGCGGGAGTGGGGCATGATGATGCGGGCGACGGCGATGGTCCGCACCAGTTCGAGGGTGTCGATGCGGTCCACGGCTTCGAGCGGCGTGCCAGGAATCGGCACCAACATATTGATCGGAATGCTTTCCGGCGGTGGGGCCATGGTGGCCAGGGTGGTGAGCATTCCCGCCCGGTCCTCGCGGCTTTCCCCCATGCCGACGATGCCGCCGGAGCACACCTTGAGGCCGGCCCGCCGCACCGACCGCAGGGTCTCCAGGCGGTCGTCGAAGCTGTGGGTGGTGATGACCTTCTCGTAGAACTCTTCGGAGGTGTCGATGTTGTGGTTGTAGTAGTCGAGACCGGCCGCCTTGAGCCGCAGCGCCTGCTCGGGCGTGACCATGCCGAGGGTGGCGCAGGTCTCGAGCCCCTCCGCCTTGACGGAGCCGATGATCTCCTCCAGCAGCGGCAGGTCGCGATCCCGCGGGTTGCGCCAGGCGGCGCCCATGCACAGCCGCGTCGCGCCGATGGACTTGGCCGAGCGGGCGGCCGTCATCACCTGCTCCCGGGCCATGATCTTCGACGCCTCGACTTCGGTGTGGTAGTGGCCGCTTTGCCCGCAGTACTTGCAATCCTCGCCGCAGCCCCCGGTCTTCAGGGACACCAGGGTACTGAGCTGGATCGCGTTGGGGTCCCAGTGACGTCGATGCACTTCATGAGCTTTGTGCAGCAAGTCATTGAAAGGCAAGGCGAACAGGGCGATGACCTCTTCCTTCACCCAACCCGGTTGCAACTGCCCGTCCAGATCGGAGTCGGTCGCTGCGGCGGTGGAGTCGGTCATGTCGTCGGCCCTTTCTCGTGTCAGACGTTGGTGGACAAGGCGGCCTCGATGGCGTCGTAGGCCCGATCAAGCTCGTCCGGCGAAATGCAGTAGGGAGGAAGGAGGTACAGTACATTGCCCAGGGGGCGAATCAACAGCCCTCGTTCCATGAAGAAGGTCTTGAGCCGTCCCCCGACGGCCGCGTCGTAGCCGCTGCCCTCCCCGGCCACGTCCAGGGCGGCGATGGTGCCGGTGACCCGGCGGCGGGAGGCGTTGGCAACGTCGGCCAGGCGGTCCATGCGCGCGAGGTGATGGTCCTCGATGCGCCTGATGGCCTCGGTGGTCTCGTGGGTCAGCAACAGCTCCAGCGAGGCCAGCGCGGCGGCGCAGCCCAGCGGGTTGGCGGTGAACGAATGCCCGTGGGCGAAGGCCTTGTCGAAGCTCTCGCCGAGGAAGGCCTCATAAAGCGAGTCGCGGCAGACGGTCGCCGACAACGGCAGGAACCCGCCCGTCAACCCCTTGGACAGACAGATGATATCGGGGGTGACCCGGCTCTTCATGCAGGCGAACAGGGCGCCGGTGCGACCGAATCCGGTCATCACCTCGTCGAAGATCAGCAGCACGCCATGCTCCTTGAGCCGCACGGCGACGTCGTGCACGAACTGCGGGCGGCACATGCGCATGCCCCCGGCCCCCTGGATCAGGGGCTCCATGATCAGGGCGGCGGTCTCCGGGCCCCAGCGGCCGAGCCAGGCGTCGAGGGCGGCCAGGCTGGCGAACTCCCGCTCCTCCACCGAGTCGTCGTCAAACCAGGTCCCCGGAAACGGCAGAGTGGCGACATCGAACAGCATGTCGGCGAAGGGTCCGAAGAAGCCCGAGCGCGCCCCCACCGACATCGCCCCGACGGTATCGCCGTGATAGCCGCCGTCGAAGGCCAGGAAGTAGCGCCGTCGCGGCTGGCCCGTGTTGACCCAGTACTGCCGGGCCAGCTTCAGCGCCACCTCCACCGCCGTCGACCCGTCGTCGGAGTAGAACACCCGGTTGAGATCCTCGGGCAGCAGCCCGGCCAGGCGACGCGCCAGCTCCACCGCCCCCTCGTGGGTGAAGCCGGCGAAGATGACCTGCTCCAGGCGGTGGGCCTGGGCGGCGATGGCGTCGGCGATCTTCGGGTGGGCGTGACCGTGCAGGTTGACCCACCACGACGAGATGAGGTCCAGGAACTCACGGCCATCCTCGGCCACCAGCACGGCTCCCCGCCCCTCGCGGATCGGCACCTGATCGGGCGCCGTCAGTGCCTGGGTGAAGGGGTGCCACACATGCCGCCGATCGAAGGCGACCAAAGCCTGGAGGCGGTCCATCACCACCATCCTTTCCCGATGTCAAGGGGACGCGACCCGGGCCACAGGTCCGCCGCCAGCCGCTCCACGGCCGCGGCGTCCAGGGGATCCGCCCAGGGCAGTTCCTTTACCGGAACCCCGCCATGGCATTCAATAGCCTCGCGATTGTCCGGGTGGCGCTCGCCGCTGAGCAGCACGCCAAGAACGGGAACGGCGCGCGCGCGCAAGGCCTCCAGGCTGAGGAGGGTGTGGTTGATGGTGCCAAGCCCGCTATGCCCCACCAGCACCACGGGCAATCCGAGCCTGACCACCAGATCCACCATCAGGAAGCGAGGGGTCAGCGGCACCAGCAGGCCACCGGCGCCCTCCACCACCAGGACCCGCCCGGTCGGGGGCGGGACGATGCGCCCGGGGTCGATGGCGATCCCCTCGAGGGCCGCCGCCTGATCGGGGGAGAGGGGGGCGGCGAAGCGGCAGGCCGGGGGATGGACCCGGTCGGCCGAAAGACCGGCCAGGCGCACCACCGTCTCCGTGTCGTCGGCCTGGGCGGCCCCCGACTGCACCGGCTTCCAGTAGTCGGCGTCAAGCGCCCGCACCAGGCAGGCCGAGGCGACGGTCTTGCCGACATCGGTGCCGGTGCCGGCGACGAACACCCCGCCGGCCCTCATGGTCCCTCCCGGGTGAACAGGCCGTAGACCACATGCCAGGTCACCGCCACCTCCCCGCCGCCGCCGAAGCGTCGCAGCACACGGCGCAGCTCCCCCGGCGTCGCCGGGCGTCGGCCGGGCACGGTGTGGGCCCCCACCTGCCGGACGGTGGCGAGGAAGGCGCGGGCGTCGGCATGGTGCTGGACGATCCGCTCCTCGGCGATCTCCCCCCTCCCCCCGGCCGGCCACAGGGCGGCCATGGCCGCGGCGTCGGGATAGGGGGGCATGGGCGGCGCGAGGCCCAGGGAGGCATGGGCCTCCCGCCATTCGCGGAAGGTATCGACGGCCAGGGTGGCGAAGGCGAGCCGCCCGCCCGGCCGCAGCAGCCCGGCCAGACGGGCCAGACTGCCGCCGAGATCCTCGAACCACTGGAAGGCCATGCTGGAACAGACGAGGTCGAAGCGCCCCTCCCCCACCGCCGGCGCCTCGCCGTCCATGCAGGCGAAGAGGAGTCGGGCATCGGCGCCGAGGGCCGCCCGGCAGTGCGCCACCATGGCCGGCGCGATGTCGGTGGCGAGCCAGGAGGCCACCGGCCGCTCCGCCAGCACCGCCCGGGCGAGAAAGCCGGTGCCGCAGCCGATCTCCAGCACCTCGGGGGCCGGGGGAAGCGGCAGGGCGAGGAGGCGCCGCGCCAGCCGTCCAGCCACCTCGCGCTGGACCACGGCGGCGGCGGCATAGTCCGGAGCCGCGAGACCGAAAGCGGCGGCGATGGAGGCCTTGCGCGCCGTCACGACCCGGTGCCCTCCAGGGCACTTCCAAAAAGCCTTCTCCCCCCTCTTCCGGGGGGAGAGGGTTGGGTGAGGGGGGTGCCCTCCAGAACGGCACGGATATGCCCGGCGCACCACTCGGGGGCCGTCAGCGGCAGAAGGTGCCCGCCCTCATGCCAATGCATCGGCCGGCCGACGAAGCAGCGCTCGGCCATCACCGCGGGGACGATGGGGTCGGCGCGGCCGGCCAGCGCCAGCACCGGGCGAGGATCGGCTGCCAGAACGGCGCGCTCGTCCCAGGTCAAAAGCCACTCCAGTCCCTGACGCAGCACCGCCGGCGCCAGCGGCCCCACCGCCTCGCCGTGGCCACAGCGCCCGAGGAACTCGGCCGTCACGGCGGCAGGATCGCGATCGAAACGGGACAGCATGCGCTCCACCATCCGCGGCGGCACCCCCTCCGGGAAGCCGTCACCGGCGACGAAGCGGCTGAAGCCGTTGATGGCCACCAGGCCATCCCACCGGAACGGCCGCCGGTGCAGCAGCCACAGCACCCCCGTCGAGTGCCCGACCACGATCACGGGGCGCCCCTCCGGCACCTCCGGCAAATGGGGACTGCCGCGAAAGCCGAGATCGAGGGTCAGCGTCTCCACCCCGGGCAGGTGGCGGCACAGGGGCTGCCAGAAGCCGCCATCGAAGCCCCAGCCATGCACCAGCACCAGCAGACTCGCCTCGCGCGTCATCGAGCCGCCCGCGCCGTGGCGGCGATGACGGGAACCAGGTCCAGGAGGCGGGCCATCTGCTCGGGCCCATGCCCGGCGGAAACGGCGAAGCGGATGCGGCTCGACCCCTTGGGCACCGTCGGCGGTCGGATGGCGATGCCCAGCACCCCCCCCTCCTCCAGCGCCCGGCTGGCATCGAGAGCGGCGGCCTCCCCGCCCACCATCGCCGGGACGATCTGGGTCGTCGAGGCGCCGGTGTCCAGTCCGGCCTTCTGAAGCGCTTGCCGCAGTTGCTCCGCCATGGCGAGCACCCGGCCGCGCTCGGCATCGAGGCTCGGCACCAGGTCGAGGGCGGCGTCCATCGCCCCCAGCACGGCCGGCGGCAGGGCGGTCGAATAGATGAACCCGGCGCAGCGGTTGACCAGGTAGTCCATGAGCCGCCGCGACCCGGCGACATAGGCTCCGAACCCGCCCAGGGCCTTGCTGAAGGTGCCCATGGCCAGGTCGACGCGGCCCGGAAACTCCCGCGACAGGCCGGCCCCCCCCGGCCCGAGAACCCCGGTGGCGTGGGCCTCATCCACATAGAGAAAGGCCTCATGGCGCTCCGCCAGATCCACCAGCCCGGCCAGGTCGGCGCGATCGCCGTCCATGCTGAACACGGACTCGGTCAGGATGAAGCGCACGCCCTCCCGTCCGGCGTGGGCGGCCAGCAGCGACTCCAGGTGATCCATGTCGTTGTGGCGGAAGCGAACCTCGCGAATGCCGGCGCTACGGCAGCCGTGGTGCATGCTGGCATGGATCAGGCGGTCGGTGAAGACCAGCGGCTCGGCCCCCAGCATCTCGCGATCGAACAGGGCCGGCAGGATGGCGCTGTTGGCCTGATAGCCGGAGTTGAACACCAGCGCCGCCTCGGTCCCCTTGAAGGCCGCCAGCTTGTCCTCCACCTCCGCATGGAGATCGAGCGTCCCGCACACCAGCCTCGAAGCCCCGGCGCCGACGCCCCAGCGCTCGGACCAGTCGCGGGCACGGGCGATCAGCGTCGGATGCCGTGACAACCCCAGGTAATCGTTTGACGAAAAGTTCACCAGATCCCGACCGCCACGGCGCACGGTTCCATCCGGCCCGGGCAGGCCGGGCTTCAGGGTCCTGTCGTTGTGCCGCGCCCTGAGGTCGCTGAGGGTGGTCCGCAGTCGTGCATCCAGCCGAGTCATCACGGTATGTTTAAGGGATCACCGCACCGCCGACAACAGCCGTCAGAGCCGTCCTGATCCTTTGCACCACGCCGGACCAGTCTCCCGGAGCCGATTGCCGGAACAGGCGGGCGGTCGGATACCATGGGCTGTCGTCGCGATTGGTCAGCCACCGCCAGTCACTGGCATGGGCCAGCATCACCCACACCGGCCGCCCCAATGCCCCAGCCAGGTGGGCGACGGCGGTATCCACCGTGATCACCAGGTCGAGGGCGACGATGGCGGCGGCGGTGTCGGCGAAATCCCCCAGGCTGGGTGCCAGATCCACGACATGCAGCCGGCCCGACAGGCCTCCCCCCGACAGGGCGGCCGCCCCCAGTTGCAGGGAAAAAAAGCGGACACCGGCCACGTCGCCCAGGGGCAGCAGTGCCTCGAGCGGCAGGGAACGGACGAAATCCTTCGGGTGATTCGGGTTTCCCGCCCAGACGATGCCGACCCGCAGGCCCGGCCAGGACGCGAACCGCTGCCGCCAGCGCTCCACCAGCAGCGGCGGCGCCCCCAGATAGGGCACCTCGGCGGGAATGGTGTCGAGGGTCGTCCCGAACACGCCGGCCAGACTGAGGAGCGGACAGAACACGTCGGTGGGCGGCAGTGCCTCGGGGCCGCAGACCTCGGCCACCCCGTGCGCCGACGGCAAGAGTCGCCGCAGGGGTGACTGCGCCTCGACCACCACCCGGGCGCCGCGCCGGGCCAGCAGCGCCGCATAGCGCAGGAACTGGATAGTATCGCCCAGCCCCTGTTCGGCGTGCAAAAGAATGGAGCGGCCCTGCAGCGACTCGCCGGCCCAGCGGGGGCACGGGAACGTGCGGCGGGGGACGGTCCTCATCCGCAGCCGCCACTCGAACTCCCGCCATCCCTCCTCCAGGTCGCCACGGCGCAGGCAGGCGATGGCCAGGTTGTAGTGGGCCTCGGCGACATCGGGCGTCAGGGCGATGGACCGGCGATGACAGACGATGGCGTCCTCGAGTCGCCCCATTTCCTGAAGCGCCACCCCCAGGTTGGTGGCGGCTCGCGCCGAGTCGGGGTCGCGGGCGACGGCACGCTGGAAGCACGCCGCCGCCTCGGCGGACGCCCCGGTCCGCTGCAGCGCCGCTCCCAGGTTGCAGAGGGAATCGGCATCGTCGGGAGCCAGAGTCACCGCCCGGCGATGGGCGGCGATGGCCTCCTCCCCCCGCCCGGCCGCATCGAGACACACGCCCAGGTTCGACTGGATCACCGCATCGGTGGGAGCGAGGTCCACGGCCCGCTGGTAACTGGCCACCGCCTCGTCGAGTCGCCCCGCCGTCTTCAGGGCATGCCCCAGGTCGGCGAACAGGTCGGCATCCTCGGGCAACCTGTTCGTCGCATGGCGAAGCAGGTCAACGGCCGTCTGGATCTGATCGTGGCGACGGGCGATCACGGCAAGGAGTCGCAGGGCGCCGGGATGGTCGGCATCCTTCTCCAGCACCTGACGGCACAGGGTCTCGGCCTCGACGTCCTTGCCGGCATCGAGAAAACGCACCGCCAGCATCAGGGAGGTTGCCGCAAGCGCCATTCAGAGACCACACAGGGCCACAGTATTCCCCTCCCCCGATCGCCCCCCAGGTCCTGGTAGGGTACCACAGACCGGAAAAATGCAGAAAACATAAGCCCCCTGCAACGGCGGTAGCCAGCACCGTGGCAAAATGCTAGGCCTTCGTGGATCAGGATTCCCGATGAAAGGTTGGGGCGCCGTGTTTTCTGTTCTCGATATCATCGGCCCCGACGTGCCACGCATCGAGATCCTGGATATCGGTGCCATGCCTGAGGGAGAGTACCGCTACGCTCCGCTCCTCAAACTTGGCGTCGCGTCGATTACCGCCTTCGAACCCCTACCCGAGGAGCGGCAGAAGGCCATGGCGGCCGTGGAGGCCATGCGCTGCCTGCCTTACGCCCTGGGAGACGGCACCACGGCCGATTTCCACATCACCAGCTACCGCGGCTGTTCTTCTCTGCTTGAACCCGACCCCGTCATCATCAATCAGTTCGGCGGAATGGGTACGGATCCCGGAACGTGCAATTTTGGCACCGTTAGCACGATGAAGATGAAGACCCATCGCCTTGACGATCTCGACGAGGTGGGAGCCGCCGACTATCTGAAGATCGACGTGCAGGGTGCGGAACTCCTGGTTCTGGAAAATGGCCGGCGTTCCCTCCAGTCCGTCCATGTCGCCGAAATCGAGGTTGAGTTCGTCCCGCTCTACAAGAATCAGCCGCTGTTTTCCGAAATTGAACTGTTCATGCGCGGCAATGGCCTCATTTTTCACAAATTTGTCGACTTCGCCGGACGCACTATCAGGCCAATCGAACTGGAGCAACAAGAGGCGGTCATCAGTCAGGTGCTGTGGGCCGACGCCATCTTTGTCCGCAACTACACATTCATTGAGCAATGGACTAACAACCAACTGATCAAGGCGGCAGTCATCCTGCACGAAGTCTATTTGTCCTATGATCTTGTCATCAAACTATTGCTGGAGCTCGACCGCCGGAACGACACCGGATGGGGCGAGGCCTATTACGGGGCTCTCTGCCAGAACAAAATGGACCGCATGGTCAACACCTGGAAGAAATAGCCAACCCCTTCCAGAAAAAGAAGGCGATCAAAAGCCCTCTCCCCCCTCTTCCGGGGGGAGAGGGTTGGGTGAGGGGGGGGCAAAGCTCTCGACATGGTGCCGGTTGCCCCACCCCCTCACCCCGGCCCTCTCCCCCTCGAGGGGGAGAGGGAGTGAAGATGGCGGTTCTCACTTCACCCGATTGCCCTGGCCGGGAGGCCCTCGCGCTCCCCATTCCTACCCCTTGCGGGCCTTGCCGTAGCCGATTCCCTCCAGCGCCTCGGCGATTTCCGGCAGGATCGCCGGATCGTCGATGGTCGCCGGCATCTTGTACTCCCGATTCTCGGCGATCTTCTGCATGGTCCCACGGAGAATCTTGCCCGAACGAGTCTTGGGCAGCCGCTTGACCACCGTCGCCGTCTTGAAGGCGGCGACGGCACCGATTCGCTCACGCACCATGCGCACCACGTCGGTGAGAATCTCATCGGAACTGTGCTTGACGCCAGCCTTCAGCACGACGAAGCCCAGCGGCACCTGTCCCTTGAGCTGATCGGCGACACCGACGACCGCGCACTCGGCGATGTCGGGGTGGGAGGCGAGAATCTCCTCCATCGCTCCCGTGGACAGGCGGTGACCGGCGACGTTGATGATGTCGTCGGTGCGGGCCATGACGAAGACATAGCCGTCCTCGTCGATATAGCCGGCATCACCGCTCTGGTAATAGCCGGGGAAGGCTTCCAGGTAGGCCTTGCGGTAGCGGTCCTCCCGCTGCCACAGGGTAACCAGGCTGCCCGGAGGCAGCGGCAGCTTGCTGGCCAGCGATCCGAACTGGCCCGGCTCCACCGGGTGGCCGCCCTCGTCCAGCACCCTGAGGTTCCAGCCCGGCGCCGCCCGAGTGGGCGAGCCGTACTTGATCGGGAACCTGTGCAGCCCCATGCAGTTGGCGGCGATGGCCCAGCCGGTCTCGGTCTGCCACCAGTGATCGACCACCGGCACCTTAAGGTTGCGTTCGGCCCACTGGATGGTGTCGGGATCGGAGCGCTCGCCCGCCAGGAACAGGGTGCGCAGCGACGAGATGTCGTACTTCTTCAGGAACAGGGCCTCCGGGTCCTCGCGCTTGATGGCGCGGAAGGCCGTCGGAGCCGTGAACAGCACCGAGATCTTGTGCTCCTCGATCATGCGCCAGAAGGCCCCGGCATCGGGGGTGCCGACCGGCTTGCCCTCGTACACCACCGTGGTGCAGCCATACAGCAGCGGCCCATAGACGATGTACGAGTGGCCCACTACCCACCCGACATCGGAAGCGGCCCAGAACACCTCGCCCGGGTGGATGTCGTAGATGTTCTTCATGGTCCAGGCGAGGGCCACGGCATGACCGCCGTTGTCCCGCACGATGCCCTTGGGGTCGCCGGTGGTTCCCGAGGTATAGAGGATATAGAGCGGGTCGGTGGCCTCCAGGGGCACGCAGTCCACCGGCTCGGCGGACGCGACCGCCGTGCCGCAGTCCAGATCCCGGCCGGGAATCATGGTGGCGTCCACCTGCGGCCGATGGACGATGATGGTCTTGTCCGGCTTGTGGGTGGCAAGGTCGATGGCGGCGTCCAGCAGCGGCTTGTAGGGAATCACCTTCCCCACCTCGATGCCGCAGGTGGCCGAGACGATGACCTTGGGCTTGGCGTCGTTGATGCGCGTCGCAAGCTCGTTCGGCGCGAATCCGCCGAACACCACCGAGTGGATCGCCCCGATTCGCGCGCAGGCCAGCATGGCGGTCAGCGCTTCGGGGATCATCGGCATGTAGATGATGACCCGGTCGCCCTTGGTGACCCCCTGCTCCACCAGGGCCCCCGCGAACTTGGCCACCTGGATCTGAAGATCGGCGTAGGTGATCCGGCGCTGGGAGCCCGTGACCGGGCTGTCGTAGATGATGGCGACCTGCCCGCCCCGGCCCGCCTCCACATGGCGGTCCACGGCGTTGTAGCAGGTATTCATCATCCCGCCCCTGAACCACCGATAGATGGGCGGGTTCGAGTCATCAAGCACCCTGTCCCACTTTCTGGTCCAGTGGATGCTTTCCGCCGCCTCGCCCCAGAAGCCCTCCGGATCCGTCAGCGACCGTCCGTAAGCCAGTTCATACGCGTTGCCCATGGGTCAATACCCCTCCTCGCCGCCTCAGTGCCTCCCCCCCGAAATCAAACAAACAAACCGCCGACCCCCTCCCCACGGAGAGTCGGCGGCCCGTCGAGTCCCCCCGTGCCTCCAGACCTTGGCGCGGGTCGCATCGCTAACCGTGAATTCGCTCAATCTCTTCCTTGATCTTGAGCTTCTGACGCTTCAGATCGGTAATGTGCGTGGTATCGGGCATGGGCCGATGAGTCTCAGTCTCGATTGCAGCCTCGAGTTGTGCATGCTTGGCCCGAAGCGACTCGACACGCGCGTCAACCGTCATTGCTGACCTCCCTTACCGTTGGCGGCTTATGCGTTTAGTATGCTCCGTGACCCGGTGTTTTGCCAGCATGATGTTGGTGAGAGCCCCCCAGCAGGAGAGCGACCGATGGACCGACCACGGCGACTGATCGTCGGCATCAGCGGCGCCTCGGGCGTCGTGTACGGCATCCGGATGCTGGGGGCCCTGCGCCGACTCGGGGTGGAGAGCCATCTGGTGATGAGCCGCGCCGCCGAGACGACCCTGGCCGTCGAGAGCGACCTTGACGTGGCGGCGGTTCAGGCGATGGCCGACGTGGTCCACCGCATCGACGACCTGACCGCCGGACCGGCCAGCGGCAGCTTTCGTACACTTGGCATGGTGGTGGCGCCGTGCTCGATCCGCTCCCTGTCGGAGATCGCGACCGGCGTCACCTCGTCCCTGCTGACGCGGGCGGCCGACGTCACCCTGAAGGAGCGGCGGCGGCTGGTGCTGATGGTGCGGGAAACCCCCCTGCATGCCGGCCACCTGCGCTCGATGCTGGCGGTGACGGAGATGGGGGCGGTGGTGGCCCCTCCTCTGCCGGCCTTCTACACCCGTCCCACCAGCCTCGACCAGGTGATCGACCACGCCATCGGGCGCGTCCTCGACCTGTTCGGACTGGACGACGGCGGCACAAGGCGCTGGGGCGGGGGATGACCCCCCGCCCCAGGCTCGGCAAGAGGAGGGAAACCGTTACTCGCCGCAGTAGATGCCGAGACCACGGACGGTGTGCACGATCGGTCCCTGGGGATCGACGGCGCGGGAGCCCTCGGTGACGGCGCTCAACTGGACGTCGATGACGCCGCGGTCGTGCCACGCCACCATCCGGTCGAACTTGCCCTGGGCCACCAGGTCCACCGCGTGGACGCCGAACGCCGAGGCGATGATGCGGTCGCGGGCCGACGGAATGCCGCCCCGCTGCACATGGCCGAGAACGGTGACCCGGGTCTCGGTGTCCATCATCTGACTCAGCTTGGCGCTGAGATACTGGCCGATGCCGCCATAGCGAACCTCGCCGCCGCTCTGGGTGGCGGTGAGCTTGCCGCCAGTCTCGGTCTTGCAGCCCTCGGCCACCACCACCAGGGCGTGGTTGCGGCCTTCCTGCTGGACCGAGCGGATCTTGGCGACGATTCCTTCCAGCGTATAGGGAATTTCCGGAATCAGAATCACGTCGGCCCCGCCGGCGATGCCGGAGTTCAGCGCCAGGTGACCGGCGTCGCGGCCCATGGTCTCCAGAATCATCACGCGGTGATGGCTGGCGGCCGTCGGGGCCAGGCGGTCCATGGCATCCACCGCGGTGTTGACGGCGGTGGTGAAGCCGATGGCGTATTCGGTGTAGCGCACGTCGTTGTCGATGGTCTTCGGAATGCCGATCATGCGCATGTCGCCCTGCTGGGCGATCCGGCGGATGATGTTGAGGCTGCCGTCACCGCCGATGACGATGACCGCGGACAGCCCCAGTTCATGGTAGCCGTCGCTGATCTCCTTGGCCCGGTCCTTGAGCGTGCCGTCCGGCATCGGATAGGCGAAGGGATCGCCCTTGTTCGTGGTGCCGAGGAACGTACCGCCGGCACGCAGCAGATCTCCGTTGACGACATTGAGTCCGAGCTTGACGTATTCCAGGGGGCGATTCATCAGCCCCTGCGTCCCGTCCTTCATGCCGTACACTTCCCACCCGTAGGTGCGGATGGCGCGGCATGTCACGGCGCGAATGGCGGCGTTGAGGCCGGCGCAATCGCCGCCGCTGGTCAGAACCCCGATTTTCTTCACCTTGGCCATGTGCTGTATCCCTCCCCTAGCTAAGCCGCCGCTAGGCATACCCCTTTTGATCGTTTTCTGCTAGTGTCAAAGCCATAACGCGGCGAAGCCGCAACTGAAAAGATTCGTAAAACTGATCCCGGGAATCTTCGCGCCGCGCGAAGATTCCTGGGGTCAGTTATACAGCCAGGCATGGGCAGGCCGCCGCGATGAACGAGATGACCCAGGACGAGGTGCGCAAGCGCCTGACCGAGCTGCGGCAGGAGCACCGCGACCTCGACGACATCATCCACCGGCTGACGGAACACGCGCCCTTCGACCAGCTCCAGCTCCAGCGCCTGAAAAAGCGCAAGCTGCTCCTCAAGGACGAAGTCGCCTGGCTCGAAAGCCAGCTCGTCCCCGACATCATCGCCTGATGAGGGTGAAAATGCATTGCCATCTTGCGCGTCAAAAGCCCTCT
>JAMOBE010000189.1:0-3175 GCA_039908285.1 Alphaproteobacteria bacterium | reverse complement strand
CGCCGCGGTCGGGATGGCCAGCCACAACCCGTCTCGGCCACGGATCACCGCGCCGGAGATGTGGGAGCCCATGATGGCCGGGGCCGTGGTGTAGACCATGGCGGCGGCATTGATGCCGTCGTTGCGATGGATCCGGACGCTCCAGGACAGGGCGAGCCGCTTTCCCAATCCGGCGGCCTCCGTCTGGCGGCGGAGATCATCCTTCATGACCTCCGCCGCTTTGACGACAGCATCATTCACGGCTTGGCCGATGACCTGGAGTCTCGTTTGCATGAGACGGCGCAGATCACCCTCGATCCCGATGCCGATCATCATGAGTGCTCCGCCACATCATTGATCAAGGTCACGGTCATCATCGTGCCGGAGGTCTCGTCATGGGCGGCCTGCCAATCGAATGACGCCTCGACACCGCCAGGGCCGGCGATGCGGTACTTGGGTTTGGGCAGGAACACGCGCGGCATGAGGAACGACAGGCTCTGGCCGGAGCCGGTGGTGAAGCCGTACTCGAGACTGATGGGATCGCCCGATGCGGCCTCTGCCAGCAGGGTGGCGCCGTCGAAGCGCGACGTCAGGCTGCCCTTGACCGAGGCGATGGTGGGATCGGCGCCATCGATTTTGCCGTCGTCCCGGATCGTCCTGACTCGCTCCAGATTGTTGGAGAACGACAGCTTGCCGCCGGTGACTCCGGCCAGGGCGGTCGCGCCGCGCTTGATGTACCCCCTGGCCTGGCTGAAGCGCTTGAGGACGAACGGCTCCGGCGTGGCGTCGATGGTGACGCCGAACGGCTCCTCGCCCTGGGCCACCAGTTTCAACGTCGCGTTGGCGGCGCCCTCCCGGCCAAGATCGAAGTCGAGACTTTCCACCATGGTGCCGGTATGGCGGAAGAACGTCGGCGTCTGGAGCCTGGGGTGCCCGATCTCCACCGTCAGGCTCGGCAGGGTATCGGCGCCACTGGCCCAAACGTGGGTGTAGGGACCGGTGCCGGTGGTGACGGCCGGGCCGAGCAGGGCGTACAGCCAGAAGCCGATGCCCCGAACATCGAGCGGAATCTCGACCGACCCTTCGTCGCTGATCAGGCCCCGGTACGGATCCTGGGCGTTGCGGCCCCGCCCGAGGAGCGGGTCTTCGCCCAGCTTCTGCTCGGAACTCAGGTCCGTCTGCTTGAAGTCCAGGCTGCGGTATGCTCCGCCCGCCGGGGCGGTGCCATAGGTGGCTTCCACCGCAGCAATCAGGCGCGCATCGGCGCCATAGGCTCGCCTCTTGCTCATGTCATTCGTCCTTCAGGATTCCGGTGACCTGATACTCGACGACCAACGGGATGGTGGCGTGGCGAACCATGGCTGCGCCTTCGATGGGCGTGACGCCCACGTCGGGTGCCAATACCGTCACCATCTCCGCGAGACCGCCCAGGGTGTCGGCGGCGGAAAGAGCCTCACCCACCGTGATCAGCAGCCTGTCGAGGGCCGCCTCGTCACCGGTGGTAATGACCTCCACGGGGATACGGTGGCTGTAGAACTCGGTGCGGGGATTCAGGGTCACATCGGGCAAGCCAGGGTCCCCATCCCGCATGATGATGAGCCCAGCCTCGGGGATTCGGACCGGCAAGGCCACGTTGCGAAGGATTTCCGCATCGGGAATCGATCCGAGCCGGGAAAAGACGGCGGAAAGCACCTGTTCGCGTCGTGTCGGCATGGTCAGCGCACTCCAGACAGGGTGAAGGTGGCTCCAACGGCCCGTTCAGCATCACGGCGGGACAGAGCGGTGACGGTCAGCACGTCGCCGGCCGCGCACGTCATGTCCGACCACGAGGCGAAGGAAGCGGTGATGCTCCGGCGGGCAAACGTGATGGAACCGAACCCGGTGCCGTTGCGCCGAAGATCAAGGACGACGGCTTTCCGGCCGGGCCGGTCCCGCACCCCGAACGACCCCGCCAGCCCGGCCGGGAAGGCGACCGGACGAGCGAGGACGCAGCGGAACATCACCAGCCCGCCGTCCCGATGCAGGCAGGTGCCCGCCAGGTCGAAGGGAACCGTCCCCGGCGCGTTGCCGACCGCAACCACGGTACCATCTGCCTTTTTCAGGTGGATGACACCGTCGGAGGCATTGACGGCAAGCTCGCCGAGGACGAGTTGATCGGGAGAGGGCGCGGTGCCGGGCGCGGTCGTCCACTTCAGTCTGATGACGTTGCCCATGGCACCGGCCCTCCCGCCTTACGCGTAGACGCCGCCGTCGATCACGACGTTGGCCACCAGGTTCTGGACGGAGACCTTCTTCGACCCGTCGCCATCCGAGGTGTCGGTAATGGCGACGAAATCGTCCACCGCCGCACCCTCACCGAGATCGGTCAGCTCGGACAGATCGAGGCTGATGGTCGCCCCGTCCACCGTGATGCCGATGCCGCCGCTGACGCCGGCAAGACCACCGAACTCGTCCCAGGACGCGCCATCCCAGCGAACCCAGACATGGCTGGCGCGATTCCAGGCCAGGGCGCCTTCACCCTGCACCGACACGTCGTACTCGACGACGAAGGCACTGCCGTCGAACTCGACGATGTCGTTGTTCTCGAGACCGGCGATGGAACCGAAGTTGGCATGCAGGTCCGCGGCATTGGTGACGATGTAGCGGGCCCCAGTAACGGGCGTGGCCCCCGGATCCAGGGTACCGTCCACCTGCACGTCGAGGACGTCGCTTTGGATATCGAGACCCGCCAGAGCCCGGTCGATTGCGGTCTTCACGAACGCCGTGGTCGAGATCTGGTCGGAATCGGTCCCGGCCGCCGCCGTCGGCGCGGTGGGGACGCCAAACAGATGCGGAGAGTCGAGCGGGGCGTAGCTGGAACCACCGACCTCGTACACCGTGCCGGCGGCATCCTTGGAATAGAGCTTGCGGTCGGTGAGGTTGATGGCGAGTTCGCCATCAACCAGATCGGACGGAACCGGCACGGCGCCGGGGGCGTAGGAACGCAGAAGACGGATGACATTGGACATGATGGAACACTCCAGTTGGATGGATCAGAAAAAGCCCCCATCGACCGGTCCGGGCGGTATGCCTGCGGCCGGATCCCAGAGGGCGGGCGGACTGGCGGACAGGGTCCACACCAGCCGTTCGGGGTCGCGCAGCGGATCGCTGCTGACGACAAAGCGTGTGCCGCCGAGGACGATGTGATCGCCCCCCT
>JAMOBE010000188.1:0-3186 GCA_039908285.1 Alphaproteobacteria bacterium | reverse complement strand
CTGCCCACCGGCAACGCCGTTCTGGCGGCGAGAAAGCTTCGTGCCAAAGGCCCAGCACCGCGTCAGTCCAACCAGGGTTTTTGCTGCTGTAAGGGCAGCAAAAACCCTTAATTCGTTGTCCATGGGCTCCTCCTGTCCGTGGGCGGGGATGCCGTCGTCATCGCGTCGCCAAACATGAGTGGCGGCGGCATCCCGACCGATTGTCGTTACGCCTTTCTCCGCCATGGCGCGGCCGCCGTCGGTGCCGCCGCTGCTGGGCTGGGTTGCGCCGAGACAGGTTTGGCGGTGGGCTTGGCTACGGGCGCCGATACGGCGGTGGGGGAGGCGTCGTCGCGGGGTAGGTAGTGCATGGAGTTGGACTCGCCGTAGCCGTTCTTGGGCGGCTGGACCTTTACGTCGGCGATCATCGGGATCAGGTGCAGTTCCTCGCTGTCCTGCACCTGCATACGGCCGATGGCGTGGCAGATGGCCGACAATGTGCTCTGGGCGATCTCCACTGTCTGGATGTTGTTGTTGACGAGGTTGAGGCGGTCAAACAGCTTGCGGCCGGCATGCTCGCCCTCGAGCACGTCCAGTTCCAACCAGAGGTACTGGCCCATGCCATTCTTGGTCACCCGCATTTCGCTGGCGACGATCTGCACCAGGTAACGGCCGGGCGGGAGGACTTCGAAGGGCTTGTTGGGCTCGACACCGGTGGCATCGAAAGTGGCTCCGAAATTGGCCATGGATGCTATCCTTTCAGGGTTTTGGCATGGCGGCGGCGAAGGCGTCCCACGACAGCGCCAGGCTGTCGGGCAGGTCGTAGCGGTTCTTGGCGAGAAAGGCGGGGCGTTCGGCGGTGTAGAGCACCCGCTCGCCCGACCCCAGAGCCCGCGTCACCTTCTTGTTGAAGCCGACGTCGGACTTGACCGTGCTGATGCGATAGTTGGCGAACAGGACGACGTCGGAATGCTCCTGGAGAAGAGCGGCTGCGCGGGTATGCAACTTGATGACGTAGCGGTCGTAGGGCTCGTGCTCGGGGCTGTCGAACCGCTTGATCTCGGTGTGTGCGATCTGGATGACGGTCATGCCCCTGTCGTCGCGGAGCGCGTTGAGCCACGCGATGTACTGGCGCCAGAGGTCCAACGCGGCGACGTAGCCCTTGCCGTAGCCGGCATCCTCGATCGACTTCCATCCATTGTCCTTGCAGGCCTGCGCCCACACCAGGGGCTCCAGCCAATCGACGCTGTCGATGACCACGGTCTGGAAGGCGTGCTCCTCGACGTGCAGGGCGACCAGGGACTCCATCACCTCCTCGAAGGTGCGGGCGGTGGGGAAGTGGTCGGATGTGAGTGTCCCCAGCCCATCCTCGGTCAGGATGAACACCGGGGCCGGCGCCCCGGCGGCGAAAGTGGTCTTGCCGACCCCCGCCACGCCGTGGATAAGGATCCGTGGCGCCGCCAGCGCCGTGCTGTGCTTGAGCGATGCGAGAGAAATGGCCATCAGTTGATCTCCCTGGGTTCGGTGGAAAGGGTCTGTGCCAGCCGGGGGGCGGCGAAGGTTCGCAGAGCGGTGGCGAACTGCTCGCACATCTGCGCGGCGACCTCGAACTTGTGGATGGCGAGCGGCTGGATCTCCCGCTCGAACAGGGACAGTTCGGACATCGACTTGCCGATGAACTCGGCGACATCCGATGCCAGCCTCGCCTGGTCGAGGCCCTCGGTTTCGGCGCTCGCCGTGCGGGCGAGCACCTCCCTGTGCCGCTCGATCTCCTCTTCGATGCGGTTCTTCGCCTCAAGGGCCGCCTGGGACTGGGCCAGGGCCTTTTGGGCCTTGGCTTCGAGCGCCTTCACCTCGGCTGCCGACTTGGCTAGCGCCGCCGCCGCCAGGGCATCGGCATTCTCCCGCGCCGCCAGTTCGGCTTCGGCCCTGGCCTTGGCGACGGCGGCATCGAGCACCCTGGTTTTCTCCCCAGCCAGACGCCGGGACTCCGCCGCCTCGGCTTCGACCTGGGTGATGTGATCCTTCAGGGTTTCCTGGGCGCGGAGCCCGGCCTCGGCGATGGCTCGCGCCTTCTCCTTCTCGGCGGCATTGGCTCGTTCGATCAGATTGGCCTCACGGCGGGAGGCATGGGCGCGATCTTCTGCGTGCTTTTCCCTCAACGCCTCGATTTCGGCGTCTTTTTCGAGCCTGATACGCTCGATGGCCGCATCTCTCTCCCGTCGTATCCGATCGATGTCTTCATCGCTTGCGCCAATGCCAGAGACATCCATGACGCAGATGCGACCGTTGCGTTTGTAGAGCCGGGGGATGCCGCCCCTCCGTTCGATTTCATCGAACTTCCTCCTGACGTCGTCCGGCATTTCAGGCGGGAACCCCGGCTTACTGAACGTTTCGTTCAGTTGGAGGCTCTTTCTGAGCTGATTGACAAAATCGAGGGAAACGCTACATCTGCGAGCGATTTCGCGGCTGGGCCACTTCCCCCACTCGTCGTCGAGCAGAAGCGTCGAGACGGCCCGCCACTTGTCCTCCCTCGTCCGGGGTTGGCCGTGGGTGGCATTGGCGGCGGCACTGAACAGCACGGCATCACGCCGGGTGCCCCGGCGGACGTCGGCGGGGATGGTGGCGTGACCCGCCTTCTCGAACGCGCCGACGCGATGGAAGCCGTCGGCGAGCCAATAGTCGGTACCGTCGTGGAAGACCGTCACCGGCGGGAATGATGCCCCTTCGGCCAAAGCCTCGGCGTAGTCGTCCACGACATCGCTGTGGATGCCGGCTCGGGGCTGAGTGCCGCCGTCACGGCGGAGCTTGGCGATTTCAATGTTCACCGCAGGACTCCTTCCTTGAGTCGAACGGTGAACGTCGAACCGTTGATGTTGTCGCGGCAAACCAAGGCCGCTCCAATAGCGAACGGCCTCCACTTTTTCACGGTCTTCACCGAGCAAAAGGCAGCGTGAGCGATTTCCTTGTCGGTCCCGCGCGGATTTCTGAAGATGGCCTCGACCACCGCCAGCTTCCGGCAATGCATTGGGTCCATCAATTTCATGAACAAGCGATCGAAGAACATGGCTTCATTCCCCATGGCCGCCTCCCGCCCGTTCGAGGGTGATCGCCGGCAGGTGGGCGGCGGCGATGGCCGTCATCTGCTCGGCATAACGGCGCTTGATGACGGTCCGGGATTCGCGCCGCGCCATACCGTCGTTCAGG
>JAMOBE010000043.1:0-28447 GCA_039908285.1 Alphaproteobacteria bacterium | reverse complement strand
GGGGCAACCGGCAAGGTCCCTGGGGCCTCTCCCCCCCCTCACCCAACCCTCTCCCCCCGGAAGAGGGGGGAGAGGGCTTTTTACGGTCTTAGCGCCGACACATTTTCAGGCTTTCAGCGAACGTGGCTCGGAAGCTGGGTCATCTTGGTGAGCAGGTACTCAAGGTCGCTCTTTTCGAAATCAACGCCGAGGTCGCCGTACTGGGTCAGGATGCGCTCGATCATGCGGCGCTGGTAGCGTTCGCGGTCGTTGGCCTCGCCGTCGTACTGAAGCTCCCGCGCCACGTCCACCGCCGCGCGGGCGGCTGGAAAGTACTGTGGCGGCAGGCCCGCCTTGTTGTAGATGCCGCCAAGGCCGAGATCGCCCGAGTCGTGGATCAGGCTGCGGGCGCTGACGACGTTGATGCCGCACAGCACCGCCAGGGAGTACTCGAAAAACTTGAGGTCGCCCATGCAGGCGGCACGCAGGATGATGGAAATGGTCAGACGGCCGTTGCTGCGCAACTGCCGGACCAGGGCCTCCACCTCGTCCTCCGATGACTCGGTGGACAGGCTGATGGTGGCCCGCTCGCGACTCTGCATCACCAGATCGGCGGCCATACCTGGCGGCAGCTCGTGGTGGGTGAGCAGGTGCTCGCGCAGCCGTTCCGACACCCTGGTGACCAGCCGCTCGGTCACCGTGACCGGCAGCTTGGCCCGGTGGGCCAGCGGTCCGTGCATCGCCTCGCTGTCGCCGAACTTGTCCACCACCTTGTGCAGGGACTTTTCGGTGATTTCGGCGCCCTGGTTGGACACCAGAGTCGCCACCACCTCCTCGGTCCCCGAATCGACCAGGGCGTCGGCGACCGCGCTTTCCACGTGGGCTCGCTTCGCCACCGCCTTTTGCTTTTCGGCACCCTGGCTGCGGACGATCTCGATCAGATCCTCAGGGGTCAGCACCTCGGAGAACTGGAGCATCGGCAGGGACACGGCCTCCACATCCCGGGCCAGGGTGCGGGCCACGTCGTGGGGAAGCTGGGGATTCTGCTTGAGATTGACGGAAAGAGCCTGCCGCACGCGGACCTCCGCGTCGCGCACCATGAGCCGGAAGATTTCCTCGGCCATCTTGCGCTCGGCCGCCGTGAAGCCACCCTTGTCGAACTGCTGGGCGAGCTTCGCCGCCGTGTCGGCCCGCGCCGCCCCCGACGGATCCTGGAGAAGCCGCGCGACATCCATTTCCGAAAGTTTGTTCTTTGCCATGCGAGTCGCCGTTGGGGCAGATGATGGAGGGTGACAGGGAAGACCATTGTAACCACGATCGACCCCCGCCCCGACCAGGCGGCAGACCATGGAAACGCCAGTATAATAGGGTTTTCGTTCTCTTTACACCCTATTCATCGGAAATCGAGTGACGAGGCGACGATTCCGCCCGCAGCTTATCCAAAGACAAGGTTGGCCATGGCTGGTCGGACTACCCGCACGGACTGCGTGGGGGGGTGTCGGGGGGGATGGGGGCTGCCATGAAATAGCCATCCTGGTCGGATACGGTCTGGACGATGACCCGGACGGCGGCCAGAGAGAGGAGCATTGCAATCCGACCCGTTTTCGGACTAACTCCAATGCTGTCGAATAGGACGCCCAACTCGTCACGATAACCGTTTCAGGAGACGTTGAGATGAAGGTTACCAAGATTTTCGCCCTCGGTTTCGCCATGGCCATCGCCTATGCCGCCGGCACGGCCCAGGCCGCCGACGCCGCGGCCGGTGAGAAGGCATTCGCCGCCTGCAAGGCCTGTCACACCGCCGAGAAGGGCGGCGCGCACCGGGTCGGCCCGAATCTGTTCGGCATCGTCGGCAAGACCTGCGGCAGCTCCGACTTCCCCCGCTATTCCGCCGGCATGAAGGCCTGCAAGGCCAAGGGCGCCGCCTGGGACGCCGCCTCGCTGACCGCCTACATCCCCGATGCCAGCGCCTATCTGGAAAAGACCTACGGCGCCAAGGGCCAGGGCATGACCCCGCTGAAGCAGCTCAAGGACGACCAGATCGCCGATCTGGTGGCCTATCTCTCCTCTCTGAAGTAGGACTTCCAGTCCCCTCTCTCCCTCAAGGGGGAGGGGGGGCTTTTGGTAGGCTCACCCGACTGCCCCCCGCAAGAATCCCCTGCCTCAAGCGCTGGAGGATCTGCTAGGGTGGTTCGGGGGTGCCGACAATGGCAAAGGGTGTCGTCACGGTCCTCGCGGGGGCGAGGGTTCTCCGGGCGGGTGGTCTGCTGGCGCTGGTCATGGCGGCGGCGGCGGGTTTGGCGTCGGTGTGGGCCGCGTCGCCGGTCGCGTCTGACTCCGCTCCGGTGAGTGCCGCTCCGGTGAGTGCCGCTCCGGTGAGTGCCGCTCCGGTGAGTGCCGCTCCGGTGGGTGCCGCTCCGGTGGGTGCCGTTTCGGTGGGTGTGGGTCGCCGCGTGGCGCTGGTGATCGGTAATGGCCGCTACCCCTGGGCTCCCCTGCGCACCGCGGTCAATGATGCCCGCGACATCGCCACCGCCCTGCGAGCCGGTGGGTTCGACGTGCTCTACGGCGAGAATACGAGTCGCGCCGAGATGAACCGCCTCATCACCGAGTACGGCAACCGGGTCGCCACGGCGGCCATCGCCACCGTGTACTATTCGGGCCACGCCATCCAGGTGGACGGGCGCAACTACCTCGTTCCCATCGACGCGGTGATCGGTTCCGACGCCGGCGTGGTGACCGAGACCATCGAGGCCGATCGCCTGATCGCCATGCGCTCCTCGTCGGGGGAGCGGACCGATGTGGTGATCCTCGATGCCTGTCACGTCAATCCTTTTGCCCAGGTGACGGGTGGTCCACCCGGCCTGGTGCAGACGGAGTCCACCGGCCGCACCATGATCGCCTACCCCGCCGCCCCCGGCCAGGTGGTGGCGTCCGAGGAGGGGACCGGCCGCAACAGCCTCTATGTCACCGAGCTTCTGCGAACGCTTTATCAGCCGGACACCACGGTGGGCGGGGTCTTCGGGATGGTCCGCGCGGGTGTCAGCCGGGCTACCGCCGGTCGTCAGACTCCCTGGGAGTCGTCCCGGGGCGTGGACGAGGTCCGGCTCACTCCCCCGGGCGAGGGGAAACGCGCCTCCCCGGCCGCACCTCACCAGGTCCCGGCTCCAGTCCCGGCGCCGCTCAAGGTGGAGACGGTGGTCACCCCCGTCCGCCTCCAGCCGGTCGTGGCCGTCACTCCGGTGACGGCACCTCCTCCCATGGTTTCCGCCATCGACGAGGCGGCCGCGACTCCCCTCGGTCGCGGCGAGGAGGACCTGGCCCTGTGGACCTCGATTCAGGGGGCGACCGCTCCCGCCGCCTATGACGACTACCTGTCCCGGTTTCCCAATGGCGCCTACGCCCCCATGGCCCGCGCCAAGCTCGACGACCTCAAGCGGCAGCAGGTGGCGGCGACGACGTCCGCCCCGGCTTCGCCGGCAGGACGTGCCGCGCGGCCGTGTGCCGTCCCCGCCGGCACGGCGCTCCCGGGCACCGAGGAGGCCACCGCCTGCCGCAGGTGCCACAGCTTCGAACCCGGCAAGGCATCCCGTCCGACCGGCCCCACCCTGGCCGGCATCTTCGGCGCCAGGGCTGGTTCCGTCGCCGATTATCGGTTCTATTCGGAGGGAATGAAGCGGGCGGCGGCGGAGGGCGTGACCTGGACCGCGGCGCGACTCGACGAGTACCTCAAGGATCCACGGGCGTTCCTCGAACGCATCACCGGCAATCCCGACGTCCGCCACAACATGTTCTTCAAACTGCCCGACGACGCCAGACGCGCCCAGGTGATCGCCTATATCACCGCCATCGCCAACGTCGCCTCCGGCCCCTGTCGGTGACGCAATACCCCTACCACAGGTGCTCGAAGGACCCCCGGCGGCCGATCTGGACGTCGCGGTGGATGTCGACGCTGAGCAGCAGGCCGAAGCCGAACATCAGGGTCAGCATCGCCGTGCCGCCATACGACACCAGCGGCAGCGGCACGCCCACCACCGGAATCAGCCCCATGACCATGGCGGTATTGATGAAGACGTACAGGAAGAAGGTGGTGTTGATGCCAAGGCCCAGCAGTCTCCCGAAATGGTTGCGGCTGCGCATGGCGATCGCGTAGCCATAGGCCACCAGAACCGCATAGAGGACGAGCAGGGTGACGCCACCCACCATGCCCCGTTCCTCGGCCAGCATGGTGAAGATGAAATCGGTCTGTTTTTCCGGCAGAAAGTTGAGGTGGCTCTGGGTTCCCTTGCCGAAGCCTTTGCCGAACACCCCGCCCGAGCCGAGGGCGATCTTCGACTGCATGATGTGATAGCCGGCCCCGAGGGGATCGGACTCCGGCTCGAGAAAGGTGGTGATGCGCTTTTTCTGGTAGTCGTGCAGGAACTGCCAGGCGACCGGGACGGCACCGGCCCCCATCACCAGCACCAGGGCGAACTTCCACAGACGCACCCCCGCCAGGAAGAAGATGGCGGCGCTGCTCATCATCAGCATCATGGCGGTGCCGAGATCGGGCTGCTTCAGCACCATCGCCGCCGGCGTCAGCACCAGAAGGACCGGCAGGATGAGAAAGGTCGGGCGGCCCACCTCCTCCAGGCTGGCGCCGTGGAAGTACCGGGCGAGGGACATCACCAGCGCCACCTTCATCAGTTCCGACGGCTGGAGCTGGATCACGCCAAGGTCAATCCAGCGTTGCGCGCCCATTCCGATGGTGCCGCGCACCTCCACCGCCGCCAGCAGGACGAGGCTCATCCCATAGAAGACGTAGGCATAGCGCATCCAGAGGCGGATATCGATCATGGCCACGGCCAGCATGATGCCGATGCTGATCACGAAGCGGACCAGCTGACGCCCGGCCCACGGCTCCATCCGGCCGTCGGCGGCGGAAATCAGCATCATGATGCCGATGCTGCCCAGGACGCACAGCAGCAGCACGAAGGACCAGCTCACGTGCCGGATCTTTTCCTTCAGCGGCATCCCGCCCCGGTTCAGGGCGAAGGCGGTGGGCTCGCTGGGAGTGTTCATGCCGGCCCCTCCTCCTGGATGCCATGGGCGACCTCGGCGTCACGCGGCTTGCGCACCGGGTCGTGGCGGAGGATTTCCCGCATCACGTCGCGGGCGATGGGCGCCGCCGCCTTCGAGCCCGAGCCGCCGTGCTCGACCACCACGCAGATAGAATAGCGCGGCGACTCCTCCGGCGCGTAGGCGACGAACAGGGCGTGGTCGCGCTCCTCCCACGGCAGGTCCTCGTTCTTGCGCACGCCGGTGGCCCGCTCGCTGGCGCTGATGCGCCGCACCTGCGAGGTGCCGGTCTTGCCGGAAAGTACCATGCCTTCGAAATTGAGCCGGGACGCGTAGGCGGTTCCGCCCTGGACGTTCGACACCGCATACATGCCTCGGCGGACCACGGCGATGCTCTTCGCCGAGACGCCGATGGACGGCAGCGGGTTCGCGGCGATGGCCTTGGCCGAACGGGTGTCGACGGTCAGGCGGGGCTCGACCTTGAGGCCGTCGTTGCCGATGCGTGCCGCCATTACGGCAAGTTGCAACGGCGTCGTCAGCATGAAGCCCTGGCCGATGCCGGCCACCAGGGTTTCCCCCGGGTGCCAGATATCCTTGAGGGTGGCCTTCTTCCACTTGCGATCCGGAACCAGCCCCGGCCGCTCGCCCGGCAGATCGATGCCGAGTCGCTGGCCGAGACCGAAGCGGCGGGCCATGTCGGCGATGCGGTCGATACCGGTGCGGCGCGCCACTTCATAGAAATAGACGTCGCAGGAATTCTGCAGGCCCTGCACCATGTCCATCGACCCGTGCCCGTGCTTTTTCCAACAGTGGAACCGGGCGTTGCCAAGGCTCAGGTGACCGGGGCAGACCACCCGCACATCGGGGGTGACGGCGCCACTCTCCAGGGCCGCCAGCGCCACCATCATCTTGAAGGTCGAGCCCGGGGCATACTGGCCGGCGATCACCTTGTTGGTGAGCGGCGCCCGCTGGTGGGTGGTCAGTTCCTTCCACTCGGCCCCCGTCAGGCCGCGGGTGAAGGCGTTGGGGTCGAAGCTGGGCGTCGAGGCCATCAGCACCACCTCGCCGGTGATGATGTCCATGGCGACGACGGCCGCACTGTCCTCGCCAAGACGCTCGGCGGCGAACTGCTGCAGGCGGATGTCGAGAGCGAGCCGCACGTCGGCCCCCGGTTCGCCCTCCTTGCGCTCGTGCTCGCGGATGACGCGGCCGACGGCGTTGACCTCGACGGTGTAGGTGCCGCCCTTGCCCCGCAGTTCCAGGTCATGAATCCGCTCGACGCCGGCCTTGCCGATGCGAAAGCCCGGCAGCTCCAGCAGGGCGTCGTCGCCGGCGGCGAGATCGGCCTCGGAAACACTGGCCACGTAGCCCAGGACGTGGGCGCCGAGCTGACGCAGCGGATAGTCGCGGCTCAGTCCCTGGTCGATGATCACTCCCGGCAGATCGGGAGCGTTGACCTGCACCCGGGCCATCTCCTCCCAGGTCAGGTTCTCGCGCACGGTGACGGGGACGAAGCCGCGCCGACGTTCGGCCTCACGGCGGATGCGCTGGCGGTCGTGGTCGGTCAGGGGGATGAGGGCCGCCAGCGCGTCCAGGATATCGTCCAGATCCCCGGCCTGTTCCGACACCACCTGGACCTGGAAGTTCTGCGTGTTCACTGCCATCGGCACGCCGAAGCGGTCGATGATCCGCCCGCGCGGCGGCGCCAGCAGACGGATGTTGAAGCGGTTCTCGTCTGACAGCAGGCGGTAGCGATCGGCCTCGATCACCTGCAGGTAATAGAGCCGGGACACCAGCGCCGACAGCAGCCCGATCTTGCCGATACCAAGCATGGCCACGCGGCGGCTCAACAGCTTGGCCCGGTCGATATCGCCCTGCACCCTATCCCTCCCTGGTGAGGACCACTTCGACGCGTGCGAACACCAAGCCAACCACCGGATAGAGGAAAACCGTCAGAAGATAGCCGATGAAGACGGTAGCCGGGTCAATCATCCGGTCGGACATCATCATGAACAGCACCCATTTGAGCAAGGTCGCCGCCGCCGCCACCAGACCGAACGTCCACCACCAGACGAAGAACGGTTTGCCAAGGAAGAAGCGCTGCTGATAGACCACCGCTCCATGGACCGCGGTCAGCACCAGGGCGCTGACCCCCAGAGGCGCTCCCGCCAGCACGTCCTCGAACACGCCGATGCCGAAGGCCATGCTGGGGCGGAGAAGATCGGGACGGACGATGGACCAGTAGCACACCCCCATCACCGGCAGCATCGGCGCGACGACGGTATACCCCGGAAGCCGGATGGGAACCACCGTCAGGATCACCAGGCAAAGCATCAGCAGCAGTGGCAGCAGGTTGCGGGCCATCAGGTCCATCCGCTGCCAGAAGGTGGGTTTCACCGGTCGTCTCCCTGTGGAGAAGAGGGTAGGATCCCGGTCAGTCCGTAATCCACCAGCCGCACGTATTCAAGTTGCGAGAACCGGACGAACGGCTCGACCTGGATCATGTTGTCGTTGACCGACGACACCACGCCCACCGGCAGGTCAGGGGGAAGGGCGTGGCCATCTTCGGCGGTGATCACCCGATCGCCGACGGAGAGCTTCTCGTCACCCAGACGGTAGATGAGCTGCATCTTGTCGTTGTTGGATACCAGGATGGCCCGGGTACGCGAGGGCTCGACGATGACCGGGATCTTCGAGTTGATGTCGGTGATCAGCAGAATGCGGGCGGACCGTTTGCCCGCCTCCTCGATGCGGCCCACCAGCCCCTCGCCGGTGACCACCGCCTGGCCCTTGCGCACACCGGCGCGGGTCCCGGCGTTGATGAGGGCCGAGCGGACGAAGGCCCCCTCGGTCTCGGCGATCACCCGCGCCGAAATGAAGGAGGCCTGCGGCCCCGGCACGAAATTGAGCAGCGACCGCAGCGACTGGTTCTCGTTCTCCAGTTCGCGGGCGACGGACTGCCATTGCTGCAGCCGGGCGTTGGCCTCCCGCAGCTCCACGTTCTGGGCGCGGATGGCCGCCAGATTGCGCACGCTGTCGATGACGTCAGCCACCGTGGCGGCCGGCCGGGACAGGGCATCCAGCATCGGCGCCAGGGCATCGGCCACCGAGGTCCGCAGGCGTTCGACCAGAATCCTGTCGGCCTTGCCGACCAGCATGAGACTGAAAGCCGCCGTGACCAGTGCCGCAAAAGCAAAGCGTTGGACCAGCGATCGAAAGGTCCCGAGGCGAGACAATTGCCCCGCAGGCTGCTTCACCCTACTTCTCCATCAGTTCCAGGTGCCGCCGCCGTCAGCGGCGACATCAATACATGCTGCTCAGCACGTTCCGCAGTTTTTTCATTTCTTCCAGCGCGCGCCCGGTCCCGAGGGCGACGCAGCTCAGGGGATCGTCGGCGATCGACACCGGCAGGCCCGTCGCGTGGCGGAGGACGAAATCCAGGTTGGAGAGGAGGGCACCGCCGCCGGTCAGGACGATGCCCTTGTCGACGATGTCGGCGGCGAGTTCGGGCGCGGTATGCTCCAGCGCCACCTTGACCGCCTCGATGATGGCGCTGACCGGCTCGGCCAGGCTTTCGGCAATCTGGTTCTCGGTGATGACCAGTTCCTTCGGCACGCCGTTCATCAGGTCACGGCCCTTGATCTCCATGGTCCGCCCGTTGCCGTCCTCCGGAGGACAGGCGGAGCCGATCTCCTTCTTGATGCGCTCGGCCGATCCCTCGCCCACCAGCAGGTTGTGGTTGCGGCGGATGTAGGCGATGATCGCCTCGTCCATCTTGTCGCCACCGACTCGCACAGAGCGAGAATACACGATGCCGCCGAGCGACAGCACCGCCACTTCGGTGGTACCTCCCCCGATATCGACCACCATGGAGCCGGTGGGCTCGGTGACCGGAAGGCCGGCGCCGATGGCCGCGGCCATGGGCTCCTCGATCAGGTAGACCCGCCGGGCCCCGGCCGCCTCGGCCGACTCCTGGATGGCGCGGCGCTCCACCGCCGTCGAGCCCGACGGCACGCAGACGATCACCAGGGGGCTTGCGAAACTGCGCCGGTTGTGGACCTTGCGGATGAAGTGCTTGATCATCTCCTCCGCCACCTCGAAGTCGGCGATCACGCCGTCCCGCAGCGGCCGGATGGCCTGGATGTTGCCGGGAGTCCGGCCCAGCATCTGCTTGGCCTCCTCGCCGACGGCCAGGACCTGCTTCTTGCCCTTGACCTCGGCGATGGCCACCACCGAGGGCTCGTTGAGGACGATGCCGCGCCCCTTGACATACACCAGCGTGTTGGCCGTACCGAGGTCGATGGCCATGTCGGCCGAGAGCCAGCCCGTCAATCTCGAAAACATATCCCCTCACCAAATATTCAGAGGTTTCAGTCTTTCGGGCGCGGCGGTGCCGGAGAACTCTTCGAAAAAAGAGTCTCCGGAACCGTCCTCGATATGCCGTCGTCCCGTCAGGCGCTGAGCGCTTTCGGGGCCGTCTTCTCCCGCTTCACCAGCAACTTGTTCAAGGCGTTCACATAGGCTCGGGCCGAGGCCACCAGGGTGTCGGTGTCGGCGCCCTGGCCGTTCACGGTCTTGCCGTTCTCTTCCAGTCTTACCGTGACTTCGGCCTGGGCGTCTGTGCCCTCCGTCACAGCGTTGACCTGATAGAGGCGCAGCCTGCCCTCGTGGGGGAACAGCGTCCGCACGGCGACGAAGATGGCGTCCACCGGGCCATTGCCCGTCGCCTCCACCGTCCGGGTGACGCCGTCCACCGCCAGTTCCAGGGTGGCGACGGGGGGGCGGTGCTTCGACCCGCAGCGGACGTCCAGCGAAACAAAACGGACACGCTCGCTGGCGTGACTCAACTGATCGTCCACCAGGGCCGAGATATCCTCGTCGAACACGTCCTTCTTGCGGTCCGCCAGGTCCTTGAAGCGGTGGAAGGCGTTCTCGATGGCGCCCTCGCCCAGGTCGTATCCCAGCTCCCGCACCTTCTCGCGGAAGGCGTGGCGGCCGGACAGCTTGCCCAGGACGATCTTCGACTCCGAGAGTCCGACCGACTCGGGAGTCATGATCTCATAGGTGCGGGCGTCCTTCAACATGCCGTCCTGATGGATGCCCGACTCGTGGGCGAAGGCGTTGGCGCCGACGATGGCCTTGTTGGGCTGCACGACGAAGCCGGTCACCGCCGACACCAGCCGCGAGGCGCGGATGATGTGCTCGGTCCTGATGCCGGTGGTGAAGGGCAGGATGTCCTGGCGGGTGCGCAACGCCATAACCACCTCTTCCATGGCGGCGTTGCCGGCACGCTCGCCCAGGCCGTTGATGGTACACTCCACCTGTCTGGCACCCGCCCGCACCGCCGCCAGCGAGTTGGCCACCGCCAGGCCGAGATCGTTGTGGCAGTGGACCGAGATGATCGCCTGGTCGATGTTGGGCACCCGGTTGAACAGCATGGTGATCAGCGCCCCGAACTCCGACGGCTCGGCATAGCCCACGGTGTCCGGGATATTGATGGTGGTGGCCCCGGAGCGGATCGCCGTTTCCACGCACCGGCACAGGAAGTCGTGTTCGGAGCGCGAGCCATCCTCGGCCGACCACTCCACATCATCGGTGAGGCGGCGGGCCAGGGCCACGCTGTCGGCAACCGCGGTATGCACATCCCCCGGCTCCATCTGCAACTTGTACTTCATGTGCAGCGGGCTGGTGGAGATGAAGGTATGGATGCGCCGGCGAGGGGCGGGGGCGATGGCCTCGGCACAACGCTCGATGTCGCCGCGGCCGGCCCGGGCCAGACCGCACACCACCGAACGGGTGACCCGTCCGGCGATGGTGTGCACGGCTTCGAAGTCGCCTTTGGAGGCGATGGGGAAGCCGGCCTCGATCACGTCGACCCCCATGTCCTCCAGGGTCAGGGCGATGCGCAGCTTCTCGTCCAGATTCATCGACGCGCCGGGAGACTGCTCGCCGTCGCGCAGGGTGGTATCGAAAATGACGACTCGGTTCTTGTCCATTGTCGGTCTCATGACTCGGGTCCCTTCCTAGAAGCTAGGTCAGGCGACTGGTGGCTCCCCTGAACGTGCGTCGCATCGATATCGTCAAGACGTCCAGGGGCCACTAAGTCGCGGAGCCCGGTCACGAAGAAGCGGAAAAAGGGTCGACAGACGGCGGACGGCACGCGCCCCGGTACCAGCAGAAGCCCAGCCACAACCCCCCATGCCGGCGGCATGGTCGAAAGGCTGGTTCGAGGTCGTTGGGACCGTGGTCGTCATGGGTGTCCGCTCGTGCGCCAACGGGGCGAAGTAGGCTCCTGAAAGCCGTCCGTCCGGATGATAGGAAGTACGGTTTGCAGGCCCTTGTCAACAACATTGCAGGTCGGATTTAACACCAGGTTAACGCCCGACCACGGGGCAATCGGGTGAAAGAGTGAAAGCGTCGGCGCGTGAAAACATACCGGCAACATACACTCCCTCTCCCCCTTGAGGGGGGCTCCCCCATCGAGGGGGAGGGCTTAAGATTGCGGGAAACTTTTGTGTTCACGCGAGCCGGACATGCTACTTCCCCTTGCCCGTTTTGTCGACGACCCGGGCGACGAATCGGTCGGCGAATTCGTAAGGGTCGGGCGAGGGCTTGCCGAAATGCCAGCCCTGACCATAGTCGATGCCGCAGTAATAGACCTGATTGGCCATCTTGCTGTCCTCGACCATCTCGGCGACGGTCAGGATATGCTGATTGGCGCACATCTTGGCCATGGTCGTCAGCAGTTCTCCCCCCTTGCCGGTCGAGCATGCCCGCCGCACCACCGGCCCGTCGAACTTGACGTAGTCGGCATCCAGCATGTTGAGGTAGTCGAAGCTCGCCGAGCCGGCGCCAAAGTCGTCGAGGGCGAACTTGTAGCCGGCCTTGCGGAAGGTCTGCATGTTGCGGTTGACGTTCTCCAGGTTCTCCACCCGGGCCGACTCGGTGATCTCGAACATCAGCTTGCCGGGCTGCGGCCTGGTCTTGCGCAACAGCTTGTGCAGGGCCTCGACGAAACGGTCGTTGTCGAGGGACTGGCCGGAGAGATTGACGGCCACCGGGGGGATGGGCTCCTTCTTGTTGAACTCCTCGATCATGCCGATGGCCTTGCGGCAGATGGCCATGTCCAGATCGTGGATGATCTCCACCTCCTCGGCGAGGGTGATGAGCTGGAACGGTGACTTGGCGTACTGGGGATCGCGGAAACGGGTCAGCATCTCGAAGTGGTGGACCTTGCCGAGTCGCAGGTCGCAGATGGGCATGAACACCAGGTCGATTTCCACATTCTCGGAGATGCGGCGGATGGTGGCCACCGTCTTGACCGTGTCGGTCATCATGGTGTTGACCACCTGGCTGATGCTCTTCGTGCGGCCCGTCGAGCCGTCCTGGCAGAAGCGCTTCATGGTGTGGATGACGGCCTTGGCCACCTGCTCCTCCGACAGGCCGGCGCCGTCGCAGTCCAGGGTCTCGTAATAGCCCGTGACGTCCGCCCCCGCGGCGTCGATCTTGCGCGCCGCTGCTGCCACGTCCTTGTTGAGGCCGTCCACGTCCACGTTCTCGGCGTGAACGAAGCTGAAGTTCTCCTCGTCCATGTGCGCCGCGGTGTCGCCGCCAAGGGAGTTCCGCCGCAGTGCGTCCCCGATGGCCCCCAGCAGTTCCTTCTTCTTCGAGGCCCCCACCTTGGTCAGCAGGTCATTGAGCTTGTCCATGCGCAGGAGGGTGATCTGCGCCCGGCCGCCGGCGCTCTGGAAGGCCTGCACCCGATCCGCGGCCAGCTTGCTGAAGGAGCCCTCCTCCAGCAGGCCCGAGTCGTCGGCGCGCTCGACCTGGGCCGGCTGGCCCGGAAAGGCCGGTGTCCTGGCATCGATCTTGATGGCGACGAAGAAGTGCCCATCGAAGTCGGCGGCCCGATAGCCGGCGATCACCGCGCGCGGGGTCCGCCCGGCGGTGCCGTTGAGACGGAGAATGGCATCGTCGAGGCGCCCCTGTTCCCCGGCCGCCACCAGAATCTGCTGGGCCATGGTGCGGTCGCCATCGGCGATCAGCGTGATGAAGGGCGTTCCTGGCAGCTTTTCCGGCGGGCTGCCGAAGATCACCTGGGATGCCCCGGCGGCGAACACGACCTCCTGCTTGTCGCTCAGTTCCAGCAGGATGTCGGCACGGCAGAACGCCAGCTTGACGAAACGATCCAGTTCGACGTGTACCACCAAGGACCGGCCCTCCCCCACGGATCCGCCGTTGCAACCGATCGGATCCCCGCCTCGACGGAGCGAGTGTACTCCACCCGTCCCCTTCCTGTCTAAAGTCAGGTATGCGATCAACAATTCCGCCTCTCTTAACCTGTCGTCAACCGTTTTCGGCCAGAGTCACATAACGCGGCAGAGCCGCTACCAAAGAGAATCGTATTGCTGACCCGAAAAATCTTCGCGGCGCGCGAAGATTTTTCGGGTCAGCAATACGACGGGCTGACAGGAGGTGACGAACGTGACCAGGGATCCCTCCGCGCCCGTTACGGTCGGGGGCCACGCCATTCCCCGCGACGTTCTGGACGGCATTCGCGCCGCCAGTCGCCGCACCGGCGTCAGCTTCAAGTTCCTGCTGGCCGAGGCCCAGCGCGAGAGCACCTTCCGACCTGGCGCCCGCCACGCCGTCACCAGCGCCTCCGGCCTGTACCAGTTCACCCAGCAGACCTGGCTCGAGCTGGTGAAGAAGCATGGGACGGGTCTTGGGCTGGCCGACCAGGCGGCCCGGATCCAGCGCACGCCCAATGGCAACTACGTGGTGGACGACCCGGGGGCGCGGGCCGCCATCCTCGACCTGCGGCGCAATCACGGGCTCTCCTCCGCCTTCGCCGCCGAGTTCGCCCGTGACAACCGACTGTTCCTGGAAAAGACCCTGGGCCATCCCGTCGGCGAGCAGGACCTCTACCTCGCCCATCTCCTCGGACCCGGCGGGGCCGCCCGCCTCCTCAAGGCCCGTGACGCCAATCCCGATCAGTCCGCCGCCGCCGTCCTGCCCCAGGCCGCCCGCACCAATCGCACCATCTTCCACGACGAGGATACGGGAGCCCCCCGCAGCGTCGCCGAGGTCACCCGGCTGCTCGGGACCGCCATCGACCGGTCGATGCGGCAGTTCGCCCAGGTCAGTCCCCACCCGGACGCCAGGCCACCGCTTCCCTCCCGGCGCCCCGCAGAGATGGAGGCCCCGCCGGCCAGCGCGCCGCCGCCCGTCCTGGTCGCCGAGGCGCCGTCGCCGCCGGCCGCAAGCTCGGCCGCCGCATACACCCTGCTGGCGCGGGCGCCGATGCCGCCGCTTCCGTCTTCCACCGACGAGCAGCCCACCACGGTCACCGTCGCCTCCCTGCCGATGCCGCCCCTCGTCAACCCGGGAACCGTCACCGGCCCCGGCCCCACGGAAAAGATGCTCGACCTGATCTTCCGCTCGCTGTTCAGCCGCAGCACGACCTGAGTCATCGGACAGACAGGCTTCGTCTCTCTCGCGTCGCAACAGATCGCACCGCAACAAGATGTTGAGTCGAGAACCACCCGAAGAGCGGCATTTCCCCGCCTTCGCCCCTCTGCCGCAGTCGCGAATTTCTTAACGATTCAATAAAAAAAGTTGCCGCACCAGCGAAGAGATGTTTGACACACCCTGCCGGTTGAGGTTATAGCCGATGGAGACACTGTGGTTAGATGCGGAGGCGGGGGAATGAGCTTTCGGCTGGGGAACCGAAGGAACGGTATCGTTCATGTCTCGAAAATCATGACGGTCGGCTTGTCGGCTCTATTGACCGTCGCCGTTGGGAATGACGCGCTGGCCGCCCGTGGCAAGGCCGCCCGCACCGCCATCGAGACGCCGGCCGCCACCAGCGGCGAGTGGGACATGTCCACGGTGGCCGCTCCACCCGAGCCAGCCGGCGACGAGGCCAGCCAGCGGGTGGTTCTCGGCAAGGGTGACACCATCTATGGCACCCTGGTCCGGCAGGGCGTCTCTCCCGATGACGTGGCGGCGGCGACGCGGGCCATGGGGGATCGCTTCGATGCCCGCCGCGTGAAGCCGGGTGACGCCGTGGTGGTCCGCCGCGACACCGAGACCAGGGGAACCGCCCCGCAGCGGATGACCGCCCTCCACATCGAGGTTCCCGACCGCCATGCCATGGCGGTGGTGCGCGGCACCGACGGCCGCTTCAGCAAGTCCGCCGAGGCCGGCCGCGGTGGTCAGAACCTGCACCGGCGAACCATCACCCTGAGTGGCGACATCGACCGGAGCCTGACGGGGTCGGGCCTGCCTGCCGGCGTGGTGCGCGAACTCCAGGCGGCGGCCGAGGTGGACCCCGGCTTCCCGACGAAGATCCAGAAGGGCTCGGCGCTGACCGTGGTCTTTGAGGAGGACGGGCGCGGACAGCAGGCCGAGCCGACGCTGCGCTTCGCCTCGCTGCAGTCCGGGGCCCGCGAGCACCGCCTGTATCGCTTCGCCCTGGGGGCGTCCGAGGTGGCCTACGTGGATGAGACGGGCCGCGGCATGGCGCGGGTCTCCCTCGATGCGCCGATCGAGACCGGCGAGGTCAGTTCCGGCTGGGGCTGGCGGGTCCATCCGGTGCTGAAGGTGAAGCGGTTCCACCGTGGCGTCGATTTTCGGGCGCCCCGCGGGACTCCTGCCCTGGCCGCCGCCGATGGCGTGGTCGAGGACATCGGCCGCCGCGGCAACTATGGCCTGTATCTGCGCATCCGCCACGGCTCGACTCTGTCCACGGCCTACGCCCACCTGGACGGGTTCGCCCGGGGCTTGAGCAAGGGCTCGAAGATCCGCAAGGGCCAGACGGTGGGCTACGTCGGCACCACCGGCCTCGCCACCGGGCCCCACCTGTACTATGAGGTCATGGTGTCCGACCGCCACGTCAACCCGCTGGAGACCGACGGGGTGGCGGTGCCGGTCCAGCTTTCCGACCGCGACCTCGCCCGCTTTCGCAGCTATGTCGAGTCGACTCGCCGGCAGATCATGCAGGACTGAGTTTTCAAGCGACCGACGGGCAACGAGAAAGGACGAAAACCCCGGTTTTCGTCCTTTTTTGTTATTCCGCTCGCCGGGATTATTCGTAGAGGTCCCGGTGGGTTCGCTCCATGCGCTCGTGGCGTTCCTGGGCCTCGATGCTCAGGGTGGCGATGGGGCGGGCTTCCAGGCGCTTGACGCCGATGGGCTCATTGGTTTCCTCGCAGTAGCCGTAGGAGCCATCCTCGATGCGCTCGAGTGCGGCATCGATCTTGGCGATCAGCTTGCGCGCCCGGTCGCGGGTCCGAAGTTCCAGGGCACGATCGGTCTCCACCGTCGCACGATCGGCGATGTCGGGCTCCAGGATCCCTCCCTCCTGCAGGTGCTGCAGGGTCTCCCCGGCCTCACGCAGCAGCTCGCCGCGCCACCGCAGAAGCATCCGACGGAAGTACTCCGTCTGCAGGTCGTTCATGAACGGCTCGTCATCCGACGGCCGATAGTCGGGAGGAAGCGTGATGGTCATGCCGCTCGCACCTTTCCGGGTCCTGGCGTGTGGCAATATATTGCTCGCGACGGCCGGTCGCAAGAGCGCGACACAGACCAATCGCGGAAACTGCCGTATGCTGCACGCTTTCCGGAAATTCGGGGATATTCTCTTGCGATGTGCGGTCGCGAAAGGGAGGCTGCCGGCGTGTCTCATCACCGGCAGCCTTCCTGCGGTCCGGACAGCCCCATCAGGCGGCGCTGCTCTCGTCGTTCTGCACGGTGTGGAGGAAGCGCTCCACCTGGCCACGGAGCGTGTCCGATTGTTTGGACAATTCGCTGGAACTGTGAAGGACATGGTTTGCCGCCTTTCCGGTCTCGCTGGCTGCCTGGGTCAGGCCGACCACGTTGGACGAGACCTCCTGGGTGCCGGCGGCGGCCTGCTCCACGTTGCGGGCGATTTCCTTGGTGGCCGCCCCCTGCTCCTCGACGGCGGCGGCGATGGCGGCGGTGATTTCGTTGATTTTTGAAATCGTCCCGCCGATGCCCTGGATCGCCTCGACCGCGCTGTGGGTAGCCGACTGGACGGCGCCGATCTGTCCGGAGATTTCGTCGGTGGCCCGGGCCGTCTGATTGGCGAGGCTCTTCACCTCGTTGGCGACGACGGCGAAGCCCTTGCCGGCGTCTCCGGCCCGGGCCGCCTCGATGGTGGCGTTCAAGGCGAGGAGGTTGGTCTGGCTGGCGATGTCGTTGATCAGTTTGACCACTTCGCCGATGCGGTTTGCCGCCTCGGCCAGCCCCCGGACCAGTTCGTCGGTCTTCTTCGCCTCGGTCACCGCCGACGAGGTCACCGTCGACGACTGGGCCACCTGGCGGCTGATTTCTCCGATGGATACCGACAGTTCCTCGGCCGCCGCCGCCACCGTCTGCACGTTGCCCGAGGCGTTTTCGGCCGCTGCCGCGGCGGCGTTGGCCTGACGGGAGGTTTCCTCGGCGGTGGCGCTCATGGACTCGGCGGTGGACTGCATCTGGTCGGCCGAGCCGGACAGGGCTCTCAAGACGCCCGAGACGTTGGTGTTGAACTCTCCGGCGGCGGTCTCAAGGAACAGGCGGCGCTTTTCCTTCCGCTCCTGATCCCGGCGCTGGGCCGCGGCCAGGTCTTCGGCCTTGATCATGCTGTCCTTGAACACCCGGACGGCGGTTGCCATCGAGCCGATCTCGTCCAGGCGACCGACGCCGGGGATGTCCACCGCCAGATCCTGGCGGGCCAGCCTGGCCATGGCCTCGGTCATGGCCGAGATGGGGCCGGTGATGCCGCGGACGATGACGATGATGCTGAGCACGGCCAGGGTCAGCACCGCCAGCACGGCGACGGTCATCACCGTGGCCCAGGTGGAGGCACCGCTGGCAAGGCCATCGGCGAGTGCCTGAAGATCGGCGGCGACGCGGTCCTCCACCGTCTTCAGGAGGTCGATCTTGGCGGTCATGGCGTCGAACCAGGCGCTCGCCTCGATGCCGCCGGCGTTGCCGGTCTCCAGGCTGTCGAGGGCCACCTTGCGCATGCGGTCCACCTCGTCGACCGCGCGGCCGGACACGGTGGTCTTGAGAAAGGCGGTCTGCTGCGGGGTGGCATACTCGTCGAACAGTTCAAGATACAGACGCTGTTCGGCGGCGATGCCGACGAAAGCCTGATAGAGCACCGGCGGGAATTTCCCCTGGGTGAAGCCGGCCGATCCCACGGCCCGTTCCTGCCCGGTGTGCTCCTTGGCCTTGATGAGGCTGACATAGGCCGAGATGGCATGGGAAACGCGGGTGTCGTCACTAAGCAGCGCCATGGTGGCGATGATGTCCGTCAGGCGGGTGATGGTGTCGGTGTAGTACCCCGCCGCCTGGGGCACGGTCAGTTCCAGGGCCGACACCTGGCGGCGTTTCCCCGCCAGATCGGCGAGGGCGGACTCGGCGCCCGCAACCCGCTGGGCCAGGGTGGGGCCATAGGCCTTGAGGTCGAAGCCGGCGAGGGCACTCTTCAGTGCGGCGGAGCGCTTGTCGGTGGCCGCGCGCTGCTCGTCCAGCCGATCGCCGAACTTCTGTCCCTTCGATCCGACGAAGAGGGCGGAGGTGCCCCGTTCCTTCTGCATCTCATGGATCACGGCGCTGACGGTCGTGCCGAGACCGGCCAGGGTCCGCAGGGACTGCATCTGCCCGGAGACCCGCCACTCGCCGATCATGGCGGCACCGGAAAACCATAGAAGTCCGAGAAGCGGCAGGACGAACGCAAGCGAAATCCTGGTGCCGATTCTCAGGTTGTTGAATCCGCCGGTTTCACTGGACATCACGGACCCCTATCATAGGTTATGTGACAACGACTAACGTCATGTTTTATAATAAAATTCAGGAGCGGCCGCAATTACTTTCTCGTCGCCCGGGTTTCAACCGGGTTGGCCATCGAGGCGCGGCCGGGTCAGGATCGGCAAGTAGACGATGGTGAAGATGGCGAAGCCGATCCCCCACAGGATCCCGGCGCACAGAACTTCGTAGGCTCCCCATGACGCCGTCAGGGCGGGGCCGGCGACTCGCAGCACGGCGGCGGCGGTGACGATGCCATAGGCCCAGGTGACGGAGCGCGCTACCACCAGTGGCCGTCCCGAATGACCGAGCGCCGCCCGGGTCATGACGCCGAGCGCCATGGTGCCGATGGTCCCGGCGGTGAAGGCGTGCAGGGCCACGGTCTCGCCGATCACGGGGGACACCAGGGCCAGGGCCTTGGCGGCGAATCCCACCACCAGCCAGCCATAGCCGAGATGCAGCACCCAGACGATGGGATGGCTCAGGACCGCGGTGGTGCGCCAGCGCGACAGGCGGGCCGCATGCAGACCCGCGGCCACGGCCGCCAGTCCTCCCACCACGACGGGCGGCACGGCCACGAGGTCACCCACCAGGGCCGCCGCCGACACGGCGAAAAGGATCTGCTCCACCCGACGGGGAAGGCTGCCCGCTCCCTCCAGACCCTGCTGGCGCAGCCAGTTGCTGGTAAAGGTCGGGACGATGCGGCCGGCGATGACGACGATCATCATGATCACGGCGCCGACCGCCAGGCGATGCCCGGCCTGGGCCGCCCCCGGAAGAACCCCGGCCAGGTCCAGGTGAGCCAGGATCTGGCCGCCCCACAGGGTGACGAGCAGCACGGGAAAGACGAGGTTGCGCCACATCCGGGCCCGCACCAGGGCAGGTGTCACCGCCAGCGCCACGCCGGGCAGGAACGCCAGGTCGGCCACCGCCACCACGGCCGACGGCAGGAGCCCCAATCCTCCCGTCCACAGGGCGACCCGCCCGCAAAGCCACGCCAGGGTCAGTGCCGCTATGGGCGGGCCGCAGGTGGGCTTGCTCCCCGTCCAGCTCGGCACCGCCGTCAGCAGGAAGCCACCCACTGCCGCCGCCGTGAAGCCGAACAGCATCTCGTGGGCGTGCCACGACGACGCCTGGGCAAAGCCGGTGGTGAAATGCACCCCCCCGAGCCACGCGACCCACGCCGCCATGGCCAGCACCCCGTAGATCCCGGCGGCAAGGAACAAGGCCCGGAAGGCGCGCTGGAACACGATCGCGCCACCCTCTCCACAGGCAAGTCTGGCAGATGGACTGGACATCTTGACGCGACACTCCTCTGACCGGAGGCCCGGGGGGGGGGGGGGACCACCATCGGACATCAGGCTACGCGGTTTCCGGACGGAGCGTCTTGATCTCTGGTAAGTCAGAAGGCGTTTGGCGACGGGAGTCTTGACATACGTCAAAGCGGATGGAACCCTGTGCACCTACCCTTGCGCCGTAGCGATTTCTGATTGGAATGTTTCATGGCACAGGGGGAAAACGGTCAGATGTCCGCCGACGGGATGGGTCCGACGACGGTCGTCGGGATGGAGGATGGTGCGCTGACACCCGAAATCCTGGAGCGTATCCGCACGCTGCCGCTGTTCGCCGGCCTGGACCGCACGGGCCTTGCCGGGCTGCTTGGAGGGGCGGAGCTGTGCAGCGTGGAGCGCGACGCGGTCATGTTCCGGCAGGGTGAACCGGCCGACCGCTTCTATATCGTGCTGAGCGGACGCGTCGTCCTGCTGGTGATGGACAACGCCGCCCGCGAGAGCGTCATCGAGGTCGTCAAGCCTGGCGACACCTTCGGCGAGGAAGCCATCTTCGATCACGGCCTCTTTCCCTTCGGCGCCCGGGTGATCGAGCCGGCGCGTCTGGTGCACGTCCCCGCCGCATCGTTCCTCGCCAGCCTGGCCACGGACTTCAAATTCGTGATGATGATGCTGGCCAGCATGTCCGCGCACCTGCGATTCCTGGTTCGGCAGGTGGGGGAACTCAAGCTCAAGACCACCGAGCAGCGACTCGGCAGCTACCTTTTGGCCCAGACGCTCGAAGGACAGGCTTCGGCGACGGTCCTGCTTCCCTACGACAAGAAGATTCTGGCAAGTCAGCTCGGCATGACGCCTGAGAGCCTGTCGCGGGCGCTCGCCAAGCTGCGCGACGTCGGGGTGAGCAGCGGCAATTCGTCCCTGACCATCGCCGATGTCGCCCGCCTGCGCGCCTTTTGTCGGGAGTCGGACATTTCGGAGTGAGAAGAGGCTCGAGACATTCAATTCCCTCTTTTGCGTTCGGGCTTTTTTTACGATACTCAAGACCTCCTGAGCGCAAGGGTTGACTCCATGAATATGCTTGGACAAGGGGGAGGTCTTTCCCAGGAGGACTACGAGGCCGCCCGACACATCGGCCTCTTCGCCGACCTGACCATCGAGGAGGTGCGCCGCCTGCTGCGGGGAGCGACGTGTCGTGTCTATCCCCGCAATACCCTGTTGTTCGTTCAGGGGGACGTGGCCGATCGCTTCTACCTCGTCCTCGACGGCCGGGTGAAGCTGGTCAAGACCACCGAGGCGGGCGGCGAGGGCATCGTCGAGGTCTTCAGCGGCGGCGAGTCCTTCGGCGAGGCGGCCATGTTCTCGTCCCGCCGCTTCCCGGTCGGGGCCGAGATGCTGGTCGAAGGCCGCCTGATTCAGGTGCCGGCCGAGCCATTCATGGCCGAACTGGCCCGCGCCCCCGATCTGGCGTTCAAGCTTCTCGCCACGCTGTCCCGGCATCATCGGCGCCTCCTGCGCCAGATCGGCGAGCTGAAGCTCAAGTCGCCCGTCCAGCGCCTGGGCTCGTATCTGCTGTCGCTGACGTCCGCCACCGAGGGCCGCGCGGTGGTGCAACTCCCCATCGACAAGGGCGTGATGGCCGGCCGGGTCGGCATCACCCCCGAAAGCCTCTCCCGCGCCCTGATACGCCTGCGCGACAGTGGAGTCTATTGTCGCGGGCGGGAGGTCATCATCGAGGACGTCGAGGGTCTGCGGGCCTTCTGCATGAACGACGAGTGATGGTGCTCCCCAGCATCCTTTGATGCCGTCTGACAGGGGAGAAGGACTGTCGTTGCCCTTGTGCCTTGTGGAACTCCCCGCCATAATCGGGAGGCGTAGAGTGGGGCGGAGGCGGACGCATGCCGAAGGTATTCATCAGTTACTCCCACAAACAGGGGGAGTGGGTGTGGGAGCGCCTGTGCCCCAGCCTCAAGGCGGCGGGGCTCGAGGTTCTCATCGATCGCGAGCGCTTTGAGGCCGGTCGCGAAGCCTTCGGCGAGGTGGACGCCACCCAGGATCAGGCGGAGCGCCATCTCCTGGTGCTGTCACCGGACTATCTGGTCAGTCCGTACTGCCCGCATGAGATGACGCGGGCCATCGCCTCCGATCCAGGCTTCACGGCGGGCAGGGTCGTTCCCGTTTTTCGCGAGCCCTGCGATGTGCCCGCACTCTCGGGGGTGTTGGCCGTGGATCTGCATGATGACGGCGACGCCGCCCAGTGGCGGAAGTTGTTCAGGGCCTGCGGGGCGGACAAGTCCTTCGACGTACCCGGGTGGCTCACGGCGCGCGACGAGGTGGTGCGGTACCTGGGGCGCGGTCAATCGGTCAATCTGGTGGCGCCGTTGAAATCCGACTGGCGGTCGTTCTTTAAGCACATGGTTCTCGAGCAGTTCGATCGGCTTGGGGTTGTCAAACTGAACAATCCGGCGACGATCCCCCGCGAGGGACTGGTGGCCGAGATCTTGAAGGCCGTCGGTGCGCCTTTCGCCGGCACCATTCCGAAAAAACCGCGCGATCTGGCGACGATGTCCGAAGGAATATCCGCCAAAGCCCCCGCGCACCTGGCGCTGATTCACTTCGACATAGTCGCCCATCGCAATTACGGCCTCGACCTGTTTACCACCTTGCATAATCTGGTGATGGATAAGCGCCACCTGGTGCTGCTCACCCATTCGTACACCCCATTCGCAGAGCTGCTGCCACGAGACCACCCGGTGTCCAATCTGAATATGGCCATGGTCGCCCTGCCGTGAGTTCGCCCCTGCCACTCGCCGACATCCGTTTCGGCTGGCGCAGCCACCGCGCCGCCCTGTGGTGGCTGGCCCTGCTTTACCGCCGGCCGGCGGTGGTGCGGGATGCGCTGGAGAATATGCCTGCACGGCGGGCCATTGCTACTGGTGTGGTCCTGTTGGCGCATGTCTTGCCCTACCTGATTTTTCTGGTCGTGCTCCCGCCAATAGTATTTGCGGCGACAAAAATGTTGTCAGCAGAATATAATGTTTCCAACATTGCCAATATGTTGGTTGTTGATATTGACAGTGCTGCATCTGGGCTTGTTGAGGGCATTATTCGAGGAATAGCTGTTGGCTCAGCCGCTGGAGCAACCTGGGGTCTTAAATGGGGCATCGCTGGGGGCATCGCTGTGGCCATCGCCTTGAGCGTTATTGTGGCCATCTTCGGTGGCATCGCCTTGGGCATCACAGGGAGCATCGAGGTCATCGTTGGGAGTATCGCTGGGAACAACATCGCTGCTGGTATGCTCGTGGGAACCGCTGGGAGTATCGCCTTGGGTATCGCTTTGGGCACCGCTGGAGGCGTCGCCAGGGGTATTGCAAGTGGTATCGCCAGGGCTATCACCGGAAGCATCACTTGGAGCATCGTAACGGGCATCGTTTCGGGCATAGCTTGGAGCATCGCAACGGGCGTCGTTATGGGTAGCGCCGATGGCATTGCCTGGGGTGTTGCATTGGGTATCGCCGTGAGTATCGCCGAACCGCGGGCCTATTACCTGATCCCACACCTGTTTTTCGTCTGGCCGGAGGTACGGGGGCGGTGGTATCCGGCGCATCCGGTGGCGTGGGACGACCTGTGCGGGGTGCCATTTCCCTTGCTTGACCAGTTGCTGGCCGCCTATGCCGAACACGATGCCGAGGCCGGCGGGCGGGAGATCGGGCGCCTGATCGATACCTACCCGGCGCAGCGTCCGGCGGCCCTGCGTGCCCAGGCCAGGCTGATCGCCCGCGCCGCCGGGCGGGAGGCGGATCTGGCCAGGCTGGACCCGATCGTCGCCCGCCTGCCCGAGGGCGGGACGGGGTTCCTGGCCGAGACCCGTCGGGTCAAGGAGCGGGTGGCGGACATCGCCGACGTCCAGCGGCGCCTCGATACCCTGTGGGTTCCCCTGGTGCGCGAGACCCATGCCCGGCTGCTGTGCCGCGAGATCGAGGCGTTCCGGGCCACGGTCGGTGGTTTCCACGAGCCCCTGCGGTCCGAATTCACGGCGGCGGCCGACCGCTGGGCCGACCGCGCCAAAGCTCAGCATGAGCAGATCCGGGCGGTGCTGAACAAGGAACCGGCGCCGCAGATCTTCCGCGCCGGCGACCCGGTGGACCGGACGCAGGAGGCGTTCATCACCCGCGACGCCATCACCGCCACCGTCGAGCGCGAGATCCTGACCGCCGGCTGCCCGGCCCTGATCGTCTATGGCCGGCGGCGCATGGGCAAGTCGACGCTGGTGCGGAACCTGGATGCCTCCCTGCCGGTCGCCTCCGTCCACATCGCCTCGCTGTCGCTGCTGGACGCGCGCGTCTTTGCCACCCAGGAGAGTCTGGTCACCGCCATCGTTGCGGCGATCCATCAGGCGGTGCCGGCGGCGCCAGTGGCGCCAGTGAGCGGGGAAGAACTGCCCCACCTGATCGACGCCCTGGCCGCCTGCGACCACTGGCTCAAGGGGGAGGGGCGTCGTCTCTTGCTGGCCCTGGACGAGTACGAGAACATCGATCGCAAGATTGGCGAGGGGGTGTTCGACGAGGACCTGCTGGCCACGCTGCGGGAGTCCATCCAGTCGCACCGCCAGATCACCTGGATGCTGATCGGCAGCCACGCCATCGCCGAACTCACCCACGCGCCGTGGGCTTCCTATATGGTCAGCGCCCGCACCATCGAGGTGCCCCCCTTCGGTCTCGAGGAAACCCGTCTGCTGCTCACCGACCCCATGCGCCATTCCGGCCTGACGTGGGATGACGGCAAGCGCCCCCGTTTCGGCGCCGCCCTGTGGGGGGACAGCGGGGTGGACTGGATCCACGGCGAGGCCGGCGGCTGGCCCCACCTGGTGCAGCTGATCGCCCAGAACGCCATCGACGTGCTCAACGACAGCAACCAGAACACCCTGGACGCCACCCTGCTGGAAAAGGCGGCGGCGAAGGCGGTCGGTGCCGGCGACACGGTGCTCCGCCAGTTGCTGAAGGGGGAATCGTCCGAGCCGGCGTGGGCCTACCTGACCGGGTTCCGTCACCACGACACCCAGTCACCGCCCGCCGACCCCGCCATCCTGGCCGACCTGCACCGCCGCCTGCTGGTGGTCGAGGAGGGCGGCCACCTGCGCCTGCGCGTCCCCCTGATGCAGCGCTGGCTCCGCAGCCCGGCGGCCTGGTAGGTGGGTTCGGAGCCTGAAAATGTCTTCGGCCCCCTTACTCCCTCTCCCCCTCGAGGGGGAGAGGGCTTTTTATGGACGCGGTGCCGATACATTTTCAGGCTTTCACGCCCGCGACGCCGTTCCCCGTCCCGTCCGGCGTTCCTCGAGTCCCTCCTTGGGGGCGAAGATGGCGCGGTGGCGGGCGATGATGCCGGCCAGGCTGTCGGCGATGGCGGTGCAGAACTCACGCTCGCTGTCGGCGATGGCGGCGCCCGCGGGGGGGAACAGCACGATCATGCCCTGGGCCGCGCCCTCGTCGCCGATCATCACCCGGCAGGGGCTCCGGGTCCCGCAGGCGACGACGCCGGACCCCAGCGGGAGAGTGGCGCAGGCGGCGAGGGTGGCGTCGTCCACGTGGGTGTGCACCGTGGCGACCAGGCCCCGAGTGGCCGGGTCGACCAGGAGGATGGCGCCCCCGGTCGCGGGATCGACGTCGCCGTGGGCCAGCACGAGGGAGAGGATCTGCCGCAAAATGTCTTCGAGGCGAATCGGCTGCAGCGACATGCCGAGGATGCTGCCGATGATCGCCTGATCGGCCAGGGCGCGGGTGAGCTTGGCCTCGGCGTTCTTGCGGTCGGTGATGTCGCGCAGGAAGGCCGTGAACTGAGTCCCCTCCGGCACGTCCACGGCGGTGACGGCGATTTCCATCGGGAACTCGCTGCCGTCCGCCCGCAGGGCCGTCATCTCCAGGCGCCGGCCGATGATTGGGCTGTCCTTGGCGGCGAGGTGACGGGAGATTCCCTCCCGGTGCGACCCGCGCAGGGACGGCGGGATGATGAGGTCGGCGACGTCCTTGCCGCGCACGTCCTCAAGCCGGTATCCGAACAGCGCCTCGGCCGATGGATTGAACTCGACGACCGCGCCGTTCTCATCGATGGTGATGATGGCATCCAGCGCGTTGTCCTGCGTCCTTTGCAGTCGCCGTCGCATCAGGTCAAGATTGGCCACGCTGTCCCGGAACACCTCCGCGGCGGCGGCCAGGGTGCCGATTTCATCGTTCAGATGAGTCCCGGGGATGTCGACGTCGAGGTCGTAGTTGGCCAGGCGGCCCATGGCCCCGGCCATCTCGGTGAGCGGCCGCGTGATGCTGTTGACGATGATGATGACGGCGGCAAAGGTGAGGGCACTGGCCAGCAGGGTGACGACGGCCGTGTTGATGAAGCGGGTCTTTGCCGTTCTGGCCAGCCCCCCCGCCATCTTCCGCAGGTCCTCGGCGACCCTGTCCTCCGCCGTCTTGAGCTGTTCGATCTTGGAGGACATCGCCTCGAACCAGAAGGCTCCATCGATGCGGGACACCGCGCCGGAGTCTCCGCTGCGCAGCACGATGTTCCGCATGCGAGCCGCCTCTTCGACTCCCCGCCCCCGCAGGGTCTGGTCGAAGAACGCCACATGCTCCCGCGTGGCAAAGGTCCGGAAGCGGTCGAGATAGGCATTCTGCGCCGCCACCACCTCGACGAATCGCAGATGGTGTCCGGAGTTGAAGTTCCCGGTCGCGAACCCGGCGGCACCGATCGCCCGCTCCTGGCCGGCCAGTTCCTTGATGTTCATGAGATCGATGTAGGCGGCGATGGCGTTGGTGATCTTGCCGTCGTTGCTGAGCGCAGCCAGTTGGCCGATGACGCCCAGCATGTCGGCGATGGTCTCGGAGTAGAGGGACATCGCCTCCAGGGCGCCCACCGCCGAGTTGGAAACGTTGTCGCGGGTCTCGGGCAGGGTGACCAGTCCGGCGCTGGTGCGCTGGCCCATGGCCGTAAACCCGGGGCTGTAGGATTTCAGCCCGGTGTCCTCGAGCATGGTCCGCAGGCGATCGAGCTGAACGTCGACGAGGCGCCGCTGCTCGGTGAGCTGCGGGGCGAACTTTCGTCCGGCGGAGCCCAGGAAGCCGGCGGAAACTCCCCGCTCCTTCTGGAGTTCGTGGACGGCGGCGCTGTACTGGATGGCGACACCGGCGAGCGAATCCAGCGCCCGCATCTCCGTCATGACCCGGTACTGGTGACCGACCACGATCGCGGCGAGCCATGCCAGCACGAGCAATGGCAGCAATGCATGCACGACGATCCGGGTGCGGATGCCAACGGAGCCGACGGCCGACAGCAGCCTGGAAACGCCCCCCGCGGGTTCGTACTGGGCGTCGTCCGGCGAAATCTGACCTTCGTCCTGCATGAGGGGCGATCCCTGGTGAGGCCGGTCCCGCCGACCGACCTTGCGATTTCGGAAAACCGAGGTATGTCACGGGAACCGTAACATCTTGCCACTCCACAGGCTACCATTGTCATGAAATCAATGGCCTCCTCCTCCTCCTCCCTTCTCCTTGCCGCCGCTCTTGCCGCCGGTGGGCTTGTTGGCGCACTGCATGATGGTCTCGGCGGGCAGCGACTTCTCGAACCCCGGCTCCGCCGCCCGCCGGCTTTCCATCAGCCGGACCGTGGTGATGAACCGCCCGGGGAGAACCGCATTGACCGCATCCTTCAAAGGCTTGTCGAGGGCCAGCGGATCCGGGCCATTGCGACCCATGGGGATCGGCTGCTCATAAAGGAGACCGACGATGGCATCGCGAATCCGGGACATTTCCTGGCAGGCCTTCTGGGCATCGTCGGGCCCCTTGACGCCCAGGAATATGCTGACCGGCAGCAGTTCGCCCGACGCCGCCTTCTTGGCGACGGGGGCCAGCATGGGCAGAAGCTGGACCATGGCGTCCTGGCCGGGGGCGATGATGACGGGACCGGTCTTTTTCGGCGCCGGCTTCTTCGGGGCTTTGTCGCTCGACTTGGGCTTCTTCGGCTTGTCGGGCTTCGGGGCTTTATCGTGCTTGCCACCCGATTTCGCCTTGTCCGACTCGGCATGGCCAGCGGAGGGAACCGCGAGCGCAAGACCGACGGCAGTCAGCGCCACGATGCAGATTCGGGTTAGTCTCGGGAAGTCCATCGCGCGCGTCCCTCTGTCGTGGTCGTCGCCGCCATCCTCAGGCTTTGCCCAGAAATAACCGCTCCATCCTGCTTGTCTTTTGGTCCGTCCGCGGCGTTGCGTCAAGGGTTGCGTACCGCCGGTACGCGCCCCTTGACGCGCCTGGCGGACG
>JAMOBE010000187.1:0-3192 GCA_039908285.1 Alphaproteobacteria bacterium | reverse complement strand
GCCACCGAGAGGGGGGAGCAAGGTCACATGGGAATGGCTCTGCAGGCAAACTCTCTCTCGCCAAGCCTTTGATATCTCAAGGACTATTTGGAAAGATCGAGAGAAGTTTCAGCGATTGTCTGACCGGGAGAAAAGTTACTTGTGGTGTCACTGGCGGAGGGAAAGGGACGAGGTTCGAAACAATTCTCCACTTTTCGGGAGAGCGACAAAAACATTCTCCGAGAAAAGTTCGAAGTTCACTTCGGTCGGCGATCAGCAGAGTCGAAACGAAAATCACTTGTCAAATCAAATGGCTGCGTTTCTGAAGCCCGTCCCGTCCGCCTGTCTGCAAGGATTTGAACTTTCTCCACTCGCGGTTACCCCCAGATTGGTTACCGGCGGGGACGGACGCAAAACATGCGCCGTCAGTGCGTCGTGGGCTCATCGAACACGTCCTCAAGCGTGCGCGCATCGACAAAGCGTTCGCTCCACTCATCCAGTTGATCGCTGCTGGCTGCCCGAACGCGCACTTCAATTTCTGCAGGTAGCGTTCCGAAACGCCGACGGAACTGGCGGAGCAACATCTCGGCCTTGCCCTTGGACTCGCCCTCGGCGCGTCCCTGCTGAATTCCCTGCTGAATTCCCTTATTGAAACCTTCGGTTTCCCACTGTTCGGCGGCACCTGACATGACATGTTTCCTCTTCTCGGGGTCGGGCAGGATCTCTTCCAGGACATGGCGGACGAGCCTGCTCTTCGGGTCGTCCAGATGGCCGAGAAGGTAATAGATCAGGGTCACAAGGTCGTCGTGGCCGAGGCGCATGGCTTCCTGCATGAGCTTGCGCAACGTGCTCCGGGTTGCCCGGTTCAACGACCCATGCTTCAGGATCAGGAGGCCGACGCGGAGCTTCCGTTCATGGGACAGCTCGGAATCGGGGATACGCCCCAAATCCACCAGGCTGTAGTGGAAATCGAGAATGTAGGGACGCAGAGCGGCATCGGCGTCGGTCGCCTCGGCCAGGGACAGCGGTATGGTCCATGGGGCGGCGCCATTGTACACGACCATGGTGACTATGGCTGGCAATGGCAGAAGGGTTCCATCCGGCGCCCGTCCTTCGGTTCTGTCCCAGTGAGAGAGTGCCTGGTATTGATAGCCCAGCAGATCGAGGGGGATCCTGGGTGCCGGCTTCGACTTGGCCTCGACCAGGGCGTAGATCAATGCCGGTCGGCCGGTGATCGTGCGCGTTTTGTACAAGCGATCAGTGCGGTAGCCGCGCAGACGCCGCGACACGAAACTGCCGGGCATCAACTCAGGCGGTTCGGGCGCGAGCAGGGCGACGACATCCGGCGGCAGCCGCTCGCGCAATAGCGCCCCGGCGGTGTCCGGCTGGTCGAGCAAGCGCTGAAAGAACTGGTCGTGTCGTTGGACTTGGCGCGATGCCATGCCTGTGGTTCCGTTGTCGATCCTGCTCCGATCATGGCGCGCCGGGCGGGGAAAGTCCACGGTGGCAACGGGAGCCTTGGGCTCAGAAGCGGCACATCGGCGCCGATGGAACGTAGTGCGTTGACGCCGGAAGACGGTGCGGTCTGGCTGGGTAGGCAAAAGTCTGGATTTCTGCGGCCGACGGGATATTGAGGAACGACAACTCCGGTAGGCACTGACACACTCATTCGCCGACTTTCATTATGTATTTATCTCGTTACGCGATTTTTAGGATGGACACAGGACAGCAGTGAATAATTTCGGCACAGCCAAAACAACCAATGATTTACAGACATGTTTCGGAAGCAGGACATTGATGTTATTCATGAAGCTGTCCACGAGCATCCTCCCAATCGACCGTCGGTTCGCCGACCCCGGTGAGCCGGCTAAGCAGGCTTGGCTTGCGTTCATCCAGCGTACAGGCATTGCGGTCCTTATCCCACCAGATGACGTCCTTGTAAGTCGCCAGGACTTGCGAAACTATATTTCCCTCCAATCGTTCGCGCGCGGCGATGCCCTCGGGCGTACGCAGGTCGTAGGCCGGGTCCGCCAGGGCGGCCATGACTTTGCGTTCGGATTCCGGTTTCCCGGCGGTAAGCCAGTTCAGCTGATCGCGTCTGATGAGGTCGGAGAGAACACTCCAACGAACGAATTCGGCCACTTTGTCTTCGCCCCACACCCACCACAGGGCACGCAGACCGACCCGGAATGCGGCTGGTTTGACCATTTTGTCCGCTAGCGCCTTCTTCACCAGCGCTTTTGCCCGGTCCTTCGCAGCGGCTACTAGATCCTCGACCGTGCGGCGCTCGATCTTCGGCCATCCCAGTGGCGGGACAGGTGAGGTAGGGAGAACGGGAATGATCTGGTAATACTCTTGCGATCCTGAGTTTGGCCGGAACTTTACATAATCCTTCGCCCTACTGTTCAGGTAGCCGTCGTGGATAATCTGATTTTCCTTGGGCAACGCGAAATGTTCCTTCAGAAACTGGTAGCAATTGGCCCGCCCCAAGCCATAGTCGTGGGCACGGAACTCTTCAGACAGAAATCCGCCGAAGCCGCTCAGAAGACCGCAGGCAATGCCGTAGGTCTCCAGTTTGTCGGCTGCCCAACGGCGCGGGGCGATCAGGTAGCGGCTGAAGTACTCCTCATCCAGCGCAGCGGCCATTTCCTCCGGTTTAAAGCGGGCTTGGTTCTTCAGCGCCGGGAATAGGGCCTTGATCACTGAGGTGGTCCCAGTTTTCTGGACAGCTGGCGAAGAGAGGGTTCTGCTCGTATAACTCGCGAAACCACAGGAGCGGAACATGGGACAGACTCGCAAAAAGCACAACTCAGAGTTCAAAGCCAAGGTTGCGATCGCGGCTCTGAAGGGAGAGGCGACGGTAGCCGAGCTTTCGAGCCGGTTTGGCGTCCATGCCAGCCAGATTCACACATGGAAGAAGGCCCTGGTCGACGGTGCGGCGTCGCTTTTCGGCGACAGGAAGGAGACTGCCGGCAAGGTGGACGAAGCCCACCAGTAGGAGTTGTACGTAACGATTGACAAGCTGACGGTAGAGCGGGATTTTTTGCAGAGGAGGGCCGGGCCATGAGTCGCTCGGAGCGGTTGGCGATGGTCAATCGGGATAGGGACGGGCCTTACGGCCTCGCCCCTCCCACACCACCGCACGTGCGGGTCCGCATACGGCGGTTCGGCGGATTAAGCGGATGCGAGAGCATCGAGGAGGGCAGGGAGGCC
>JAMOBE010000042.1:0-28632 GCA_039908285.1 Alphaproteobacteria bacterium | reverse complement strand
CAGTCCCGCATTACCTCATCACGATGACACCTCTCCCTCCGCCGCGGGGTGGAGCAGCCCGGTAGCTCGTCAGGCTCATAACCTGAAGGTCATAGGTTCAAATCCTATCCCCGCAACCAGAATGCTTTGCAGATATCAAGAACACAGGCCGCCCCAGGGCGGCCTTCTTGCGTTTGCACCCAGTGCGACGCCGTACAACACAAGGGCCATTTCGTCTGGCCATCACCGGTGGACGTGGTGGCAAAGGCTCTGGAGGTGGAGAAGCTGAAGCTCGAACTGGCCCGGCTGCGGCGGCTGCGGCGACGACATCCGCACCGTCGGCCGATCCCGCCGAACCCGCCACGCCGAAGAAACCCAGGACCCGCCGCAAGTTGCCCGATCACCTGCCGCGCCGCGACCAGGTGCACGAGCCCGGTGCCGCCTGCCCGGAGTGTGGCGGTTCCCTGCGCAAGGTGGGCGAGGACGTCACCGAGATCCTCGACTACATTCCCGGTCGCTTCGAGGTGATCCGCCACATCCGGCCGGCCTGCTCGTGCCGGACCTGCGAGAGCATGGTCCAGGCGCCGATGCCGTCGCTGCCCATCGAGCGCGGCCTGCCCGGTCCCGGTCTGCTTGCCCCGGTCTGCTCGCCCCGGTCTGCTCGCCCATGTGCTGGCGTCGAAGTATTGCGATCACCTGCCGCTCTATCGCCAGTCGCTGATCTACGGCCGCGACGGGATGAACCTGGACCGCGCCCTGCTGGCCGAGTGGGTCGGCAAGGCGGCAGCGCTGATGGCGCCGTTGGTCGGCGCCATCGAGGTCCACGTGCTGTCCGGTCCGGTGCTGTTTGCCGACGACACGCCGGTGCCGGTGCTGGAGCCCGGCCGCGGCAAAACGAAGACCGGCCGGCTATGGGTGTACCTCCGCGACGAACGGCCGCACGGCGGCCCAGCGCCGCCGGCGGTGACCCCCGATCGCAAGGGCGAACACCCCCAGCGTACCTTGTCCGATGCCGGCGGCTTCCTGCACGCCGACGGCTGTGCCGGGTTTGCGGCGCTGTACGAGGCGCGGAACGGTCGCCCGCCGTCGTTCATCGAGGTCGCCTGCTGGGCTCACGTCCGGCGCAAGATCTACGACGTGCACGTCGCCACGGGATCGCCCATCGCCGCCAAGGCGCTGGAGCGGATCGGTCACCTGTTCGCCATCGAACGCACCATCGCGGGGCAAGCGCCCGAGGAACGGCGTGCCGTGCGCCAACGTGACGCTCTGCCGATTCTGCGTGACCTGGCGGTGTTCCTCGACGGCGCCCTGACCCGCCTGCCCGGCAAGGGCGAACTGGCGGGGGCGATCCGCTACGCCCTGTCTCGCTGGGCGGCGCTGCTGCGGTATGTCGACGATGGACGGCTCGAGATGACCAACAACGCCGCCGAAAGTCCAAAAATCCGCAGTCAGCAAATGACGCTTACGTCCAAACCCAACTTCGAAGGTATCGCCGAATGAATCAAACCCCATCAATGCGTTGCGGGTCGAAAAAAGTTTTAGGCACCACAGTTTTTCCGGCCTGTGGGGTTATCTGGCGAGTGGGGGCATCTCCTCGTAGACGGGTGGCAGGGTAATGCCGACGGCGCGGCAGATCGGGTCGATGGTGGGGCCGGGCGCGGTGCGCAGGCGGGCGCGCTTGCCGTCCTGTTCGACCTCGACATGGCTGAGATCGGCAAGGTCATCGACGATCCGCGTCCACTCGATCGCCTTGGGGCCACGGGGTGCCAGGCGGCTCACCAGTTCGTGGCGCAGCACGAGGGCGAGGAAGGTGCAGAACACGTGGCCTTGGATGTTGGCGTCGGTCTTGTGGTCGATCGGCCGGGTGGCCAGCAACGCCTTTCCGGTGCGGAAGGTGTCCTCCACGGCCAGCAGGTGGCGGTAGCGCAGCACCGCCTGCAGGGCGGTCAGCCTGGTGTTGACGCGGAGCACGAACAGGCCGTCGAAGCGGGCGTCGGCCTCGACCTTGGCCGGATCGATGGTGAAGGCCTTGTCCTTGGGCGTCTTCAGGTAGCGGCGGTAGCCGGTGTTGGCGACCAGCTTCATGTCGCCGCCCTCAAGCGCGGTCTTGAGGCCGGCGAGGATCTTCGCCCGGGTTTCGGCGTCCTTGGCAGCTTCCTCCTCGTTCCGGCACACCACGTAGCGGCGGCCATCGATGGTGACGTCCCTGACCTCGAGCCGGGTCTCGCCCTTTTGGCGCGGGATGACGAGCGGCACCGGCACGCCGTCATCGGTGATGACCTGCTCGTAAATTTCGCGCACCGACCGCTCGCGGGCGCCGAGAACGTAATCGACGCCGGCGGCCTCCAGCGTCTTGATGGTCGCGGCCGAAATCATGCCGCGATCGGCGACCACGCAGGCCCTTTTGATGCCGAACCGTTCCTGCAAGCGATGCACCACCGGCACCAGTGTCGTCACGGTCGCGCGAATGCGCGCCTCTGGCGCGACAGTGTTGCCGGGAAGGAGGAACGAGGCGATCGGCCGGTCATGGCCGTCCAGCACGATGCCCAGCACCATTTGCTTCAGGTGGGGGCGATAGTCCTTGGAATGGCCGCGTTGCCCGAGCGTCGCACCACCCTCGCCCTCGAAGTAGAGGCTGATGGTGTCGAAGAAGGCGGCCGAGACGTCATTCCGAATGCACGCCTCCGGCGTGACACCAAGCAGGTCCTTGCGATAACGATAGAGCGCCTCCTCGATGACATCGGTCATCGTCCGCGGACCCAGCGGGCCGGCCGGCCCGGGCATCTCCTCGCCCAGCCAGGTCATGGCCCGGTACGCCTGGTCCGGCGTCACCGGCTCGGCGCCGGGGATGCGGACCTTGTCCTTCCAGTCGCTGGCATGCAGGTCGGAACCCGAGATCATCAGCCGGTGCAGGACCGTCATGTAGATCGCCCGCTCGACATCGAACCCGAACCGGCGATCGGCGAGGAGGCTGTTCAGGACCTCGCGAATTCCGGTCGTCTCCCACAGCCGGCCGAACACCAGGTCGGCGCCAATGCTCTGGCGTTTCAGTTCAGGCAACTCGCCCTTGTAGTAGCGCGACAGCACGATCGAGCGCGGGGAATGCCGCGCCGCCGAGGCGATCAGCGAATCCAGCATTCCCGACTCCTCGACCTCGCCCTTGCGGCCCAACGACTTGATGACCCGCTGGACATGGCGGCCACCCTCGCGGGCGTTCTCGACCAGATAGAGGTACTCGTAGCCATTGATCTTCTTGACGCGGACGAACATGGCGCGGAATCCTGAGTTTCCTCCCCATATGACACCACACACAAATCCATTCCGTCAAGCAAATACGCCGGACGGATCGAGTTAAACCAGCCACTATTTAGCACCACATTTCGCCGGCGTCAGGACAAACCCGAGCATTTCCGCCATTTTTCCGGCGCACCGGAGTGCAAACCTTCGAAGTTGGGTTTGGGGCGTCACGCCAAGGGCGTGTCTTCGACACGACGCCCCAAACGGGGATCGGGGCGGTAGCCCCGAAAGTCGTCTAGAGCGTTTTCCGCCTGAGCGGAAACGCTCTAGAATTTGCCTCTGGCCGCTCAAGCGCCGCGCGGGCTTTTCGCAGTTTCCGCTTGAGCGGAAACTGCTCTAGCGGCTCATAATTAGAACTTCTGGACGTGCTTACCGGGGCGTGACACTCCTCCACGAGTGCCGCTACCCCCTGCCACAGGTCCACCATTGGTCTCCAGTCAAGGGCGGAGAGCACCAGGGAGATGTCTGCGTAGGCGTCGTCCCCCGCCTCATCCGCCCCCCAGCGCACCGGAACGGGATGGGGCAGGAGGCCGAGGATGAAGGTGACCACGTCGGCCACCCGTGCGGGGACGCCGGAGCCAACGTTCAGAACGGGTGGCGGCGCTGTGGATGCCATCACCACGGCCAGGAGCGCGCCTGCGACGTCGCCCACGTGAATGAAGTCACGACGTGAGGCGGGGGTGCGCACCACCACCTCCCGCCCCGCCTGTGCGAGCGCCAGGACCTGCCCGATCAGCATGTCCTCACCCTGGCCGGGTCCATAGGGATTGAACAGACGCACGACGACCGTTTCCGCACACGCCTGCTGGCAGAGATGTTCCGCCGCCAGCTTGCTCTCGGCGTAGGCCGAAATCGGTCCCACGGACGCCGTCTCGCACAACGCGCCCCGGGCGGCGCGGTCGTAGACGCCGGACGTGGAAACATAGACCAGCCGTGCCCCTCGGCGTCGACAGGCCTCCGCCGCCTGCCGGGCTCCGTTCAGATTGACCCGGTGGGCGTCATCGGGAGCGGTCCGGAAGTGGCGGGGCAGGGCGCCGGCAAGATGCACCAGGACATGAAAATCCGCATCGAACGTCGAGCCCTCACGGACATCGCCCTCCAGCGACAGCACGGCAGCACCATCCGCTCGACTCTAATGCGCGCATCAGCGGCTTTTTCATGATGATTAATCCATTTATACGATATTAAAAATTGACAATCATGTGTGATTGGAAGAAAACGCCGTAACGGCGTACTCGGCAAGCCGCACCACGCTCTCATCGATGGAAAGGCAGGCGGTGGGAATGACCAGCTCCGGACGTTCGGGCGGCTCGTAGGGGGCGGAGACGCCGGTGAACTCCGGAATGATACCGGCTCGCGCCCGCCGGTAGAAGCCTTTTGGATCTCGTCGCTCGCATTCCTCAAGCTTGGCGTCCACGAAGACTTCGTGGAAGATGGTGGGGAGCCGTTTCCGGATACGATCCCTGTCGCAGCGGTAGGGTGAAATGAGAGCCACGATTGCGATCGCCCCCGACGCCGCGAACAAGGCCCCGATTTCTCCGACACGGCGGACGTTCTCGGCGCGGTCCTCGGGCGAGAAGCCGAGGTCTGCATTGATGCCATGGCGAAGATTATCCCCATCCAGCAAACAGGTCTGCCATCCTTTGAGAAACAGATGGCGCTCCAGGGCTACGGCAAGGGTGGTCTTGCCGGCTCCCGACAAGCCGGTGAGCCACAGGATTCCACCGTAATGTCCATTGGCTCGGCGGCGTTCGTCGACATCGACCGGGAGAGTGATCATGATCGTCACTCCGCTCGCCGTACCAGGATTCCCGTCAGGCACCTCACTCCGCCGTAAGTCGCGAGCGTATCGACGCTCATTTCGGCCTCTTGGAGGAGCGGAAAGGAGTTACGCGGTTATGGAAAGAGATGGGAACGCAGAAGCAGATCCTCATCGCTCTGGGCCCCGGCCGTGGAAGTTTCGCCGAACCCAGCCGACCGGCCGCAGCAACGGATACAGAAACGCCAGCTGGTGAGGCAGGTTGAACAGGGGGCGATCCACGGGATCGCGAAGATCGGCCACCAACTCCGACAGGACGTGCCTCGCGGTGGGCTTGACCGTATAGCGATGGATGCGCTCTCTCATTTCCTCGCGGAACCAGGCTCGGGTACCGCGGGGCGGTGGCCGGTCTTGTGGATCGATCGCCAGGGAATTGGCGAAGCGGATCGCTTTGGCGGCTCGCGTCGGCGGATCGGCGCCTTCGGGGACACCGAACATCAGGTGGGTCAAGGAGACCGCCAGCATCATCGCCTCCGCCAGGCCCTGGGGCCGCGCCGCAGCCACCGCCGCCGCGGCCGCGCCCTCGTCCCGCAGAAGCATCGCCATGTCGGCGAGCCAGAACAGACGCCGCCAGCGATGATAGGCACCATGGGCGCAAAGGTAGACCGGCAACGCGGCGGCGGGCAGGGTGGGAATCGAGACGCCGCCGAGCATGACGTCCTGCCGCTCCTTCCAGGCGGTGGCGAAGTCCAGGTCGAACCGGCCTTTCCTGGGGAACAGGTCCTGATGAAGCTCGACCAGGACACCGCTCGGCGCGCGATACCGCCAATGGTGGGCAGCCAGAGGGGCTTGAGACAAATGCTCCGGGGGGCCCGCCTCCAGGGACAGGTAGCGACCGTCGATCAACAGCCGGTGCCCTTCCTCGATTCGCGCCGGGTCGATCCACACATCGACGTCGCAGGAACTCCGGCGGGCCGGATCGCCGTGCAGGGATTGGGAGAGAACCACGCCCTTGAGGACGAGGCCCCGGATGCCCGCCGCCGCGAACAGGTCATGGAACCGCAAGGTCTCCCCCACCAGCGCGAGGCAGCGCACGGCATCCTGGCGCGCCATCCGAGCCAGGGCCTCGGCCACCGGCGGTGGAACCGGATAGACGGAGGCGAGACCGTCCGCAACGAGCGGCGCCACGCGGTGGGCCTTCGCTCCGGCCAGGACCAGCGACCAATCCGGAGTCTTGCCCTCCAGCCAGTCGTCGGGAAAGGGCGCCAGCCCAAGGCCAGTCCGCACGGCTAGGGCGATCACTCGAAACTCGACGCTCCTCCTGTCCAGGGCCATGCCCCCTTTCCCACGAACGGCTCACGCCACCATTCGCCAGCGTGCTTCCGGCATTCTGACGCCAATGGTCAGTGATGTCCACGGCCCTCCCATCACCTGCCTCGCAGCGTTGACCGGACCACCTTGCCGCCGATAAGCTGCGGACGACTTCCCAAGCCTGGACTGGAACAGTGGAATGACCGAGGTACGGACCGCCAGCCTTGTCCTCATCGGCCTGTTGCTGCTCGGGTACGTGCTGGGGGATCGGGGCTTTGCCCACCTGAGCATCAGTTCCGTCTATATTGGCGAGATCGTGCTTGGACTTAGCCTGCTGCTGTATCTCCTGCGCCCGCAATTCAAGGTCTGGCTGATGTCCCGCGCCATATGGGCGTTGGCAGCGTTCGATATCTGGTGCCTGCTGTGCACCGCCCCCTTTGTCGAGGGGTACCAGGTCGATGCCCTACGCGATTCGGTGGTCTACGCCTATTCCGCCTTTGCCTTTCTGATCGTGGCCGCAATCGCCAGGCCGGAGCTTCTGGTCAACGCCCTCCAAGTCTACGGCCACGCCATCACCTTCAGCGTCATCGTCATGCCGGTGCTGCTGTATGTCACGCCCACCACCCATGTCCGTCACGAGGATCTTCCCCTCATCTTCGTCAAGGCGGGGGATGCCGCGGTTCACTTGGCCGGAGCCGCCACGTTCCGTCTAATTGGTCTGCACGCGGCAGTCTTTCCCGTCCGACTGCCCTGGCAAAGGGTGGTTGATGCGATGTTCTGGACGAGCTGGGCGATTTCGGTCCTGTGGACGATGGCCGGTAGCCGGGGGGCAATGCTGGCCATGGGAGCTGCCATGGTGGCCGTCACGCTGTTCGGGTTCATCCGGCGCCAGGCGGTCGGCTTCATGGCTGTTCTGGCTGTGGTGTTCACCCTGCTGGACCTGTTGTCCATCGGCATCGGTCAAGAACGGCGGGACATATCCGTGGCCCAGGTCGTGGGAAACGTATCGAGCATACTCGCCTTGGACGACAGCATGACCGGCGACGACGAATTGGGATCTACCTTGCGCTGGCGCCTGCGCTGGTGGCAGGACATCATCGACTACACCGTCTTCGGCGACAACTTCTGGACCGGCCACGGCTTCGGAGTCAACCTTGCCGACGCCGATCGCTACCAGGCAGATCCTGAAGGGCAGCTGCGCAGTCCCCACAACGCGCACCTGACGATCCTGGCTCGAACGGGAGTGCCTGGTCTGGTCCTGTGGCTGGCCTTCCTCGGCGTCTTCGGTTACGGGCTGATCGCGACGGCCCGTCGTGCCCGTCGAGAGGGCTTGCCGAACTGGCATCGTCTTCATGTCTGGATCTTCGCCTATTGGATGGCAGCCCTGGTTAACGCCAGTTTCGACGTCTATCTGGAGGGACCTCAGGGCGGGATATGGTTCTGGTCGATCACCGGGTTCGGGATCGCGGCGCTGGCCCTGGCCCCGGCTCCCCAACGAACCACGGAGCCGGCATGACGGGGGTGGTGCATGGCCTGCGGCTGCGGCTTCGCGATTGGGTCAGGCGAAGGCCGGCCCTCCATGCGGCCGTCCGCTTCGCCAAGTACGGCCCCTATCGGCCCCTGGCCCGCTGCCGGGTTCACGAGGATCTCCTGGCCAGGCTGCGCGGGGCCAACGCCAGGATCCTGAACCTTGGCAGCGGGGGCCGCCCCCAGGCCGGAATGATCAACCTGGACGTAACGCCCATCACCGGTCCCGACGTGGTCGGTGACGGTTATCGGCTTCCCTTCGCCGACGCGACCTTCGACGCCATCTTCTGCGAATCCGTCATCGAGCACGTCCCCGATCCGGAGGCCTTCCTGAGGGCAGTGACCCCGTGCCTGCGGCCGGGCGGCATCTGGTTCCTGGAGGTGCCGTTCCTGCAGCCGTTCCACGGAGAGAGGGACTTCCAGCGCTGGACCATTCCCGGCTTCAGGGCCGCCCTCGAGCGGGCGGGCCTCGAGCCGATCGCGGCGGGGACCCGGATGGGACCGGGCTTCATGATCGCCTGGCTGTTGAAGGACACCCTGGCCCTGGCCCTGTCCCTGGGGGGCGGGGGAAGCCGGCTGGGACAGGGCCTCGCCTGGTTCCTTGGCATTCTGTTCAGCCCGCTGCTTCTGCTGGACCTGATCGGGCGGCAAAGCCACCCCGCGCAGGAGGGCTTGGCCTGTTCCCACTATCATGTGGCGCGACGGCCTGAGGTCGGGTCATGACTCCACAACCTCCGTCGCCGCTCCGCTACCAGGTGGTCGCGACCGGGATCGGCGAACTGGCGGGCAGGCTGGCGCAGCTTCTGTCCATCTCCCTGGTCGGATGGGTACTGGGGGTCGAGGCACTGGGCATCGTTGGAATCGCGTGGTCGCTGACGGCCATCGCGACGGCGATCGTGCAGTCCGGGCCTGAATTGGCCGGAATGGCCGACATGCCGAGACACTCGGCTCCGGGCGGCCTGATCGCCCAAGTGGGCGGTCTCAGGATCGTTGGCGGCCTTCTCGCCGTGCCGTTGCTTTTTCTCGCGGCCTTTACCCTTGGCCTGAACCGGGAGGACATCCTCCTCCAGGTCGGGATGCAGGGGATTGCCCTGTTGGCGGCGTCGGCCGGGCTGGCCTGGGTCTTTCGCGGCCTCGGCCAGGCTCGGCGTCAGGGGCTCCTGCGTCTTTTGCAGGCGGCCCTGACCCTGCTGTTCCTGGGCGGCGGGCTGCTGGCATGGCGCTCTCCCCTGGTCCTTCCCCTCGCCGAGGCGTTGGCCGCCGGCATCTGCGTCGTGGTCGGTCTGAGTTTCCTGGCGCGGGATGGGCTGGGCCGGCCGTGGCTGGCGTGGCCCTCATGGCCCCTGGCACGGACATCGCTGGCCCTGGGTGCCGTGACCTGCCTGTCCAACCTGACCTGGATGCTGCCCATCGTCACGACGTCCCCGGCCGCACCCCTGGAAGAGGTGAGTCACCTGACCGCCAGTCTGCGCCTCATCCTGGGTTTCAACGGCATTATGCAGGTGTTCTTCCTGGCCCTTTTCCCCCGGATCGGCCTGGTCACCATCCAGGATCCCGCCCGCGGCCGGTCCCTTGCCCTTGCCCTGGCGTTGCAGTCCGCCCTGCTCTGCCTTCTCCTCGTGGCGCTGGCCGCGCCTTTGTCGGAACCGATATTGCGGCTGGCCTTCGGGCCCGAATTCGGGGCTGCGGCGCCGCTTCTCGGTGCGTTGCTGCCCGTCCTTGTCCCGGTTGCCCTGGCATCGCCCATCGCTTACGCCTTCATGGCGAACGGCCGGCCGTCGCTGGCCACCTGGACGCAGGGCCTGACGACCCTGGTCGTCGCGGGCGGCATCTGGTTCGCCACCGCCCAGGCGATGGGCGCCTGGGCGGCCCTGGTCCTGCATCCGGCTCTGTGGTTCCAGGCGATGCTGTCGCTTTTCCTCGCCTTCCGCCACAACCTCGTGGCCTGGCCGCCAGGGGAATGGTACAAGGCCTGCGACCCTCGTCACCTTTTCCTGGCGGCCCGGTTTCCCAAGGGAAAAGTATGACAGCGCCCTCCTCGCCTCCCTCGGCCCCTTTCCCCCGTCTTGCGATCGGCGGTATTCCGATCCACATGGCCCGTTTCGACGACGCCCTGGCCTACGTCGAGGATCTAATTCGCGCCGGTGGCCCCGGCTATGTCTGCCACGTCGATGCGCACGGCATCGTCACCGCGCAGGACGATCCCGTGCTGGCGCGGGCACTGGCGGAGGCGACTCTGGCGGCTACCGACGGCATGCCGCTGGTCTGGCTGGGGCGCTGGCGGCGCATGACCGCCGAAAGAGTCTACGGCCCCGACTTCATGCGGGCGCTGCTGGCTCGCACGGCCGCCTGGCGCGACCGGGAGTGTCGGCACTTCTTCTACGGCGCCTCGCCCGAGGTTCTGGATCGCCTGATCGATCGGGTGCGGCAGACCTATCCGGGGATATGCATCGCGGGAAGCATCGCGCCGCCCTTCCGCCCGATGACACCCGAAGAGGAACTGGCCGACATCCGGGCCGTCGAGGCCGCAGCCGCAGACGTCCTCTGGGTCGGGCTGGGACTGCCGCGACAGGAACTCTGGATGGCGCGCAACCGGCCGCGTTCCAGGACTCCGGCAATGATCGGCGTGGGGGCCGCCTTCGACTTTCTGGCAGGGAGCAAGCCCCAGGCTCCGGCCTTCCTACGTGCCCATGGACTGGAATGGGCCTTCCGCCTGGCCACCGAGCCCCGCCGTCTGGCCGGACGCTACCTGGAGACGGTTCCCCGATTCCTGGCCATCGCGGCGCGTGACCTGGCGGCACGGCGCCGATGACACCGTTTCGTCATGGCGTCGGCTCCTTCATCGCTTGCGTGACCTCCGGGATTTCGAGAAGGCGCTCCCACATGGCGTCAAGGGTGATCCTTTCCACGCAGGGCGCCGTGAAAGCGGGCGAGGACACGAACGGGCAGATCCAGTTGCATCCGAAGCAAGGCATGGGGTGGTGCACCGCGAGTGGTGCCCGATAGCAATGCAGGCTAGAGTGGACATAAGGGAGAAATCGCCCGAATTGCGCCCCGGCGAGGGCGGCGATCGTCCCTACCCCCAGGAGCGCGGCCAGGTGGATCGGGGCGGAGTCGTTGCCCGCCAGGAACCTGGCCCCGGCGATGACCCCAGCCAGCTTTCCCAATCCGATGCGGCCGTCGAGGTCCACCAGGGGTGCGCGGCAGCCCTGGTGAATGGCCCGGAAGATGCCCGTCGCCCTACCATCGCCCACCAGCACCCCCGTTAGACCGGTTCGCTCGTGAATCCTTTCGGCCAGCCCGGCGAAACGGTCCGCCGGCCACTGGCGCAGACCCGCGCCGGCCTGGGGCGCCAGGATGTAATAGGCCTCCGGCACTCCTTCGATCGGTGTCGCCAGCCAGGGCAGCGCCGAAGGCGCCGAGACCCTAAGGCCGAGGTGTTCGGCCAGGGATTCGTAGGCCCGGATTTCGTTGACGGGACCCTCGGGATTCGGAAACAGACGGGTATAGGCCCGATCGGCGACCGTCTTCAGCCAGGCCGGAGTATTCTGGCAGTCCCCTTGCCACCCAAGGCGGACGGGCGCCCCGCTGAACCGAACCACCGCGTCCCCGAGGCTGGCATCGCGGGAAAAGGCCGCATCGAGGGCTTCGTGGGCTCCCAGGCTCCGGATCTGGGACAGCCTCCGGAAGCGGTAGGCCGGATCGAGCCGGAAACGCTTCCGATCGATCGAAATCACATCCGCGACGCCCTCCAGGCCGGCCACCAGCGCGCTGCTGGCCTGGTTCATCACAAGAACAGCCTCACCTCCCTTGTCGTGCCAGGCAGCGAGGATCCTCCGGGCCAAGGGAAGGAACAGCACGAAATCGCCGATACCGTCCATGCGGATCAACAGCAGGATGTCTCGCCCGGTGTGCCTTCCAGGTCGCAGGAAGGGCAGCAGAAGGGTGTCGAACAGGAAGAGGGCAGCCTGCAGGGTGGAACGCAAAAGCCGGCGGGCTCGCAAGGCGCCCCTCATTCCGCGCCCCTCCCGCCCAGGACGGCCGACAGAGTGCGCGACAGGATATGGATATCCAGCCACAAGGACCAGTTCCGCACGTAGTAGACATCCAGGCGCTCCTGCTCCTCAAGGCCTGTCTCGCTCCGTCCGGAGATCTGCCAAAGTCCGGTGATGCCGGGCAGCACCTGCTGGCGCAGGTGGATGGCGAGCGGGGAAAGTCGGCGCAGGTGGTAATCCGGCAAAGGGCGGGGTCCCACCAGGCTCATCTCCCCGCGGAGCACGTTCCAGAATTGCGGCAATTCATCGATGCTGAAGCGGCGCAGGAACCGGCCAACCACGGGTACGACCCGCGGGTCCCACGCGATCTTCATGCTGTGTTGCCAATGGGCATTGACCTGGGGATCGGCCTCGATCACCTGGGCCAGCGTGTCCTCGGCATCGGCCCGCATGGTGCGCAGCTTCCACATCCGGAACGCCTTGCCCCGGAAGCCGATGCGTTCCTGGACGAACAGGACGGGCCCAACCGAGACGGCGCGGACCGCCGCGGCGGCCAGGGCCATTGCCGGAACCGTCAGGGTCAGCAGCAGAGCGGCGACGACGACATCGAAGGCCCTCTTCAACAGCCGGTTTCTCCGAACCAGAAGATTCCGCTGGATCTGGAGCCCCAGCGACGAGCCCAGCGCCAGGGCGCGCACCCAGTGGCCCTGCACCCCCTCCACCTCGGGAACGAGAATGACCTGGCGGAACGGAAAATCCTCCACGTTTAGATCGGTTCCCAGGATATTGGGCGGCAAGACGACGAAGGCGACGGCGATGGCCTTTTCGCGGCTTGTCGGTGCGTCCTCAATCTCCGCCTCGCGGGCCGGTACCCACCCCAGCTCCGGCTGGGCGTTCAGTATGGCGACGAGGCGACGGCGGCGGCCTGGCGATCCCGCCACCAGGACACCTTCGCCCCAGAGGTGGCGCCGAACCATGACGTCCACGGCGACCCGGTCCCACAAGGGGATGATCACGACCGAAAGCAGGACCACGCCCAGCAACACGCCGCGCGACCACTGGCCATCCTGGGCGAGATGGTCGAACAGGATCATCGCCCCGAACCCGGACAGGGTCACCATCACCCGGGCACGCAGCCTCTCGACCGGGCTCTGGCCGTACCCGGGGTACAACTGCGCGGCAGCGTAGCCGAGGGGCAGGCAAAGGGTCGCCAGAAACAGGCCGAGCATCATGGTGCCGGAAATCTCGATCGGCAGCCAGCGGCCGAGCCACTGCCGAAAAATGATGCCGAGGGCCAGCATGGCCGAGAGGACGACCACATCGCCCACCACCAGGACGATGACGGACACCCAGGCCGGCGGCGGCGACCTCAGCTCGCAACGCCCAACAGGGTTTTCCGGGGCTCCGGCTTCGTCCGACATCCCCGTCTTATGTCTCCAGGTCGCTGCTGGGCCAGGCCTGGGCATAGCCGATTCCCGCCAGCAGGGCGACCGTCACCGCGACGGCCGGGATCTGGGGACTGAAGTCCAGGGTGCCGTGGACGCCGATCAGCACGCAGGACGCGATGGCGACCGCGGGATAGACGTGGTCCCGGCGCCGCACTCCAAGGCCGCGCAGGCACGTTCCGACCACCACCAGTATCGCCCCGAGGAAAAGCAGCGCCGCCGGCACCCCCAGTTCCAGGGCGGTTTCCAGGTGGACATTGTGGGCGTAGTCCCAGATCTGGGGCGCCCAGAGCTGAACGTCCCGGTACATGCGGAAGGTGGGCAGGAAGGCACCCAGGCCCGTTCCCAACCAGGGCGCATCCATGATCCCGTGCAGGGCGCCGCGGTAGAGATGGGGACGAGACTCCTCCGAGGAACTCAGGTCCGCGCCCTCGGCGAGACGCTGGACGGTCCCGTCATCGCCCAGGGCCAGCATGCCGAAAATGGCCGCCAGGGCCAGGAAGGCCATGGTGGCGCCGGCGCGCGGACGAATCATGCGGCTCGCCACCGCCGCGGCCAGCAGAGTCACCAGGCCGACGATCGCGCTCAGGAACGCTCCACGGGAATGGGACAGCAGCAGGGCCGAACCGATGATGACGGCTCCCGTGGCGTGGGCAATGGCCCTGGCCAGGACGTTCTCCGTCCAGTCCCGGAGGAGCAGTGCCCGGTGGCGACGACGCAAGGCGTGGACCACGAGGCCGACTGCGCAAAGCAGTCCCAGACCGGCATAGGCGCCGTAGGAATTACGGTTGACGAAGGTAGAGGTCAGGTCGTCCCGGTAGGCCCACTTCTGGAACCAGAGGATCCGCTCGCTCCCTAGAACATGCAGGATGATGCCGTAGCCGGCGTAGGCCACCCCGCCCCAGGCCACGGCGACAACCCCCAGGTGAGCATGATCGCGGTCCCGTCCCAACTGCGCCGCCAACCAGAAGACACCGACCCAGGAGAGCCAGCGAAGCAGGCCATCCCCGGTAAGGGAGGGATCGAGGGTGACAAGGCCTACCAGGGGTTGGCCCAAGGCTCGGCTGGCCTCGCCCCACAGGGGATGAGCCAAGGCATCGGGAACTGGCAGGAATCCCTGCACCACCGCCCAGACCAGACACATCGCCATCGGTACGGCCGCCAGGAGGTAATGCCGGGGCGCCAGCGCGGGCCGGACGTGCCCCCGGCCGACCGCACCACCCCAGACCACCAGCAGTAGGCCCACCAGAACCGCCAACAGGCTCCAGGCCCAAGGTCGATTGGCGCCGAACGGCAGCGGCGCCAACAGCACCAACGCCAGCAGAAGAAGGAAAAGGTATCGGCCGACCGGCCTTACCGGCACCGCGGACAAGGCAAGGTCGCCTCTCAGGTGGGACTGCCTTGCAAGCCCGTGTTTTCGCCCTGTACCGGGGGAGTCCCCGAGTCGCCCAAGGGGCGGCCAGTGGTCGGATTGGTCCCTTTCAGGATGGTGTCGATGGTGGCCACATTGGTGGGGTTCGCCTGGTTCAGCGCCGTGGTCTGGGATGCCGTCCGCAGGACGGCGGCCACATCGGCGGCGGCGTTGGGAACCGCCGCCGTAATCACCGCGGACTTCCCCGTGGCATAGGCGTTGGTCATCACCGCGAGGGCTGCGGTGGGGGAGGCCGAATAGACGGTGGGGTTGGAAACCACCGCGCTGGCGGCGCTCGCCAGGCTCGCCACCTGCTGCGGCGCCACCCGCTGGGCCTCCGGCTGCACCATGATCCGCGCCGCGATGGTGGCGACCTGCAGGGTCTGGGCCGGGGCACCCTGCATGACGGCCACCGCGCGCACCGTCTGCATCGCCGCGTCGGCCACGTTGATGGCGGCCTGCGGATTGGTGGCCATCAGGCGTTCGGCCGCGCCGATCGCCGCCGCGGCCAAGCCGGCCGCCCGCTCGGGGTTTCCGCCGCTGAGCGTGGCGATGGCCTGGGCGACGGCATCGGAGTTGCCGGACTGGATGGCCGCGGCGAGAGCCGGGGGTATGCCCCGGAGGGACGTGCCTTGATTGCCCTGCTGCTGCTGTCCCTGCGTCTGGGCTTCCGCCAGCGCCGCCAAGCCCGAAAGTGTACCGGCAAAGGTGAACAAGAACACCAACAACACAAGAATGCGAGACTGGCTCATGGTGCTGTTCCTTATCATGGTCCGGCTTTCTCGTTCATCGGGAATGACAGTGACCTGCACCAGGATACGCCGAAGTCGAAAAAAAGCAAACCGGATTTGGCGCTGGCCGGTCGCGCGCTTGTCCTTCAGAAGCGGCGCTCGAGGACCTTGATGATATCGCCCGGCAGGATAGGAGTGCGCTCCACGGCCCGGTACTCACGCTGCTCCCCGTTGACCTGCCGTACCAGCAGAACCTCGCTCTCGCGAGCCCGATAGTCGTACCCTCCGGCTCGGGCCACGGCGCTCAGCACCGTCATGCCGATGGTATAGGGGAACTCGCCCGGCTGGCGTACCTCGCCCAGAACGTAGAAGGGACGAAAGACGATGACATCGACCACGGCGCGGGGGTCTTGCATGTAGTTGGAGCGCCGCAGCAGTTCCTCGACCCGGCGCGCCAGCACGTTGACGGTCACTCCGCTGGCCGGAACGTTGCCCACCAGCGGCAAGGCCATGCTGCCCGTGGAGTCGAGGGCGAACTCCCCTGAAAGGGTCGGCTCGTTGAAAACGGTGAGACGCACGCGATTCCCCGGCTCGAGGACATAGCCCTCGGCCGGGTTCTGGATCTTCATCGGGGCGTCGTCCGACGGCAACTGGATAGAGCAAGCCTGGGTGCCCAACGCCACGGCGATAATGACCGCGAACCTTCGCCACCCTTTCGGCATCAGGTGCTCTCCCTGTCGAATCCAAACCGCCCAAGTCTGATATGGGATGTGCGCTCCGGTGGATACTGCTATCTTGGCATTCGGGCAATCGTTTTTCGTGGTGTGAAGGCGGTGCTGGCATCATTGGCCCGTTCCCTGCTGGGACGCTTGGAGGGAGTTTCGCGCGGCGAACCTCCGGTACGGCCACGGGTTTCGGCGGGCGTTTGCGTCTACGCCGTGGGGGACATCCACGGAGAGGTGGGCTGCCTTGCCGACCTCGTGGACCGGATCGCCGCCCATGCCGTGGCGATGCGGGCCGAACAAGGCCTGGACCCGGTGCTCGTCTTCCTCGGGGATTATGTGGATCGTGGCCCGGACAGCCGCGCCGTGCTGGACCTGCTGCTTGGGCTGGAACGGGATCCGGATCGCATTCCCGGGGCACGATATCACTTCCTCAAGGGCAACCACGAGGACGGCCTGCTTGGGTTCCTGGAGAAGCCGGAGGACGGCGCGCCGTGGCTGCGGTTCGGCGGCGTCGAGACCCTGGCCAGCTACGGCATCACCGCCTCGGTGGGAACCACGGCGCCCGATCGCCTGCGGGACCTCGGCCGGCAATTGGCCCAACGGATGGATCCGGACCATCTGTCCTTCCTCAAGCGGCTGGATCTCATGGCCGTTCACGGAGACTACGCCTTCGTGCATGCGGGCGTGCGGCCCGGCATTCCACTGGATCGCCAGGATCCGGCCGATCTGATGTGGATACGCGAGCCCTTCCTTCACTCCCGGCGGCACCACGGCAAGGTGGTGGTTCACGGCCATTCCATCGTCGAGGATGTCCAGATCCATCACAACCGCATAGCGGTAGATACCGGAGTGTATGCGACCGGACGCCTTTCCTGCCTGGCGTCTTATGATGCTTTTCATCATGTATTGCGAACGTTGCCCCGGCCGACCTTGACCGTGCCTCAGCTTGACATTACGGAGAATGTCTTACAATACACCCTTCATGGTGGCGACCAGGCCTTTCGAAACCGTCTCTCAACTCTGTGTTCGCCACCGCCGATACAGTGTTTTCACGGAATGAATTTCGTGCTATCGATCAACCGGCCGCCGCTTTGTGATTCGAGGGAATTCCACGTCTTGATCAAGGGTTTTCTACGACTTGTGTCGAGTGTTCCGTCACAACGCTTCTTGGCGTCAGTGGCCATGGCTGCGCTCGCCCACGGAGGTCTGGCCGCCGGATCGGCCTCGGCGCAGGTCCATGCCCCTCAGGAGCCCCGCCGCCATCAGTCGGATGCCAAGGTCACCGATCATCGGGATACCGAGACCCAGGACAAGGGCGAACACGACGCCAACCTGGTCGCCGATGCTTTCCAGCCCAAGGGGATCGAAATGGGCCAGTTCCTGTTCCTGCCGAAGGCCGAGATCGGCGAGCAGTACAACAGCAACGTCTTCGCCCAGCGCTACGACCACAAGATCGACTTGACCACCGTCCTCAAGCCGGACATGAAACTCCGCTCTCGGTTCATCGAACACGAACTGAATCTTGCCCTCCAGGCCGATGATTATCGGTACCGACGCTTCACAGACGACAACCGGACCGATTATCGTGCAGAGGCCAATGGCCGCTTCGACTTTTCCCGCGATGCCAAAGCCACCCATTACACGCAGATTTCCTTCGCTCACGAGGATCGCAGCAGTCCGGACGCGATCAACGGCAAGTCCCCGACACCGACAACCTCGCTGACCAACCGCACCGGCACGGAGTTCATAGGTGGACGATTCAAGTTCGGGGGTGAGGCCTGGTACGACCGCAAGGTGTTTAGGCCGACGAAATTGAGCACCGGAACCGATGTCAACAATTCCGATCGCGACCGCTGGGAGCTGAAACTGGTGGAACGGGCCAGCTACGAGATGTTCCCCGGATATTCCGCGATCCTCGAGTTGTCGGAGAACACCCACCGGTTTGATCGTTCCGTCGATCGCAACGGCTTCGACCGGGACAGCGTCGGCTATCGTGCCGAGGCCGGTATCGGGATCGATATCAGCAAGCTGGTGCGTGGTGACTTTCTCGTGGGCTACATGGTCCAGGATTTCGACGACGGTGCCCTGAAGGACGTCAAGGGCGTCGCAGCAAAGGCCAGCTTCAATTGGACGCCGACCAAGCTGACCAGCATCATGCCGTCCCTGGAGCGTTCGGTCTCGGACACCACGACCGCCGGCGCCTCCGGCATGGTGCATTCGGCCGTAACGCTGACCATCAAGCATGAATTGGCCCGCAATATCATCCTTACCGCCTTCGGCAGTGCTGCCCTGGACGAGTTCGAGGGAAGCAGGAACAGCACCTCCCGTCTTTACGAAGCAGGTGGGACCGCAGTGTATGCCTTCATGCCGGAACTGTATGTCGCCGGTGATGTAAAATATAAGACAAAGACAGCCAAGGGCGGAACATCATCGTTCGACCAGACGACGATGATGATCAAGATCGGCCTCCAGTATTGACGGTCATGAATTCTCTGGATCTTCTTCCGTCCTCCGCTGCCTTGCCGGTCGCGGGCGAGCTTGGGCGTGATGCGCGCCGGGTCTCGCGGATACTCTGGCGGGGGAAGACACTGGTCGCCGCCATCCTGGTCCTGGCACTCGTGCCTACCATCCTCTACCTCAGGCAGGCTCCCAGACTTTACGCCGCGGCCGTGAAGATCATGATCCAGGCCCCGGAAACCAACGACGTCCTTTCCGACCGTAGCCTCCAGGCAACGACCTTCCGCCTGACGGAGGATGTCATCCAGACCGAAGTTGAGCTGATTTCCTCCTCGCTTCTCGCGCGGCGGACCGTCGAACGCCTTGGGTTGGAGAACGATCCCGAGTTCAATGCCGCACTCCGCAAGCCCACCGCTTTCTCGACCCTCCTCGCCGCCCTGAACCCCTTGCCCTGGCTGTCGCGCCACGAGGAGGAGCGGAAGGCCGTCGTGGACCTCTCCCCGGAGGCCAGGCAGGATCTGGAGAAGGCGGGGATCGCCCGTGCGTTCCTTCGGCAGTTGACGGTCCAGGCGCAGCGACGGGCATTCATCATCACCGTGCAGTTCACCTCGGAGGATCGCGAGAAGGCGGCCCGGATCGCCAACACGGTGGCCGATGTCTACGTGCACGACCGGCTGGAAGCCAGCTTCAGCGAAGCGCGCCAGATCACCACCTGGTTGGGGGAGCGGCTGAAGACTCTGCAACAGGATGTCGTCGTCGCCGAAGCCGCGGTGGAACGCTTCCGGTCCGAGCATGGCCTGCGCCGTTCGGCCGACCGTCAGGGGACCGTTGGCGACCAGCAGCTCTCCGAACTGAACTCGAAGCTGGTCCTGGCGCGCACCGAGATGGCACAGAAGCAAGCCCGTCTCCAGCAGGTCCGGACCCTGACCAAGTCCCGCGGCAATTACGAGACATCCAGCGACGTTCTTCAGTCACAGTTGATTCAGCGCCTGCGCGAGCAGGAATCGACGAAATCCCGCGAGATGTCGGAGGCACTCAAGACCTATGGGGACCGCCATCCGCGTATCATTGGACTGAAAGCCGATCTGGAGGATCTTCGGGCCAAGATCCAGTTGGAGATAGACAGAATCGCCGCCTCGTTCGCCAACGACGTCGAGATCGCGGCCACGGGCTTGGCCTCGCTGGAACGAGGGGTCGCCGAGTTGCGGCGCCAGACCAACGTGGCCGGCGAGACGGCGGTCCGTTTGCGGGACCTGGAACGACAGGCGGATGCAAGCCGCAATCTTTACGAGATGTTCCTTTCCCGCTTCAAGCGCGAGGGCGAGCAGGCGAACATGCGGCGGGCCAACGCCAGGATCGTGTCGCCGGCGGATATCCCCGTCAGTCCGTCGTCCCCCGCCACGCTGAAGATCTTGGCGGTTGTGGGGCTGTCCGCGCTCGCGGCCGGTGTCCTCTTGGTCTTCTTCATCGACAACCTCGACAACACCTTGCGCTCCTCCGACGATGCCGAGGAACTGAGCGGCCTGCCCGTCCTGGCGATCGTGCCACGCCTGCGCAAGGGTGCCGACCGCCCCATGGCGCTGATTTCCGGCGATCCACATTCGGCGCTGGTGGATGCCATGCGGGGGCTTCGCACCGCCCTTCTCGGGCGTGACGAGAACGATCAGCCCCGAACCGTCCTGGTCACGTCCTCGATTCCGAAGGAAGGAAAGACCTTTGCTTCCGTCTGCCTGGCCACCGTCTTCGCACGGACCGGCGAACGGGTTCTGCTTATCGACGCCGATGTCTACCGGCCACGCCTGCATACGCTCCTGGGCCTTGCCAACGAGGGCGGCCTGGTGGAGGCCTTGACCGGCGAGGCCGAATATGAAAGCCTGGTTCAGCCACTGGCCGGTTCCTCGCTCGATTTCCTTTCCGCGGGACGGAGCGCCCATCTGGGCGAGATCGTCCAGGCGCATCAGTTCGAGGCCTTTCTCCGCCGTCTGGAGGAGCACTACGGCCGCATCGTCATCGACTCGCCACCGATCCTGGCCGTCGCCGACGTGCAGCTCTTCGCGCGCCAGGTCGACAAGGTGGTCTATCTGGTCAAGTGGGGAGGAACGCCGCGGGACGCGGTGCACAATGGCATCAAGCTGCTGCGTTCGGTGGGCGCACCCCTGGCCGGGCTTGTCCTTTCACAGGTCGACCAGCGCAAGCATGCTTCCTACGGTTATGGCGACTATGGCCAGTATTATGGGCGTTACAGTGACTACTACGGAAAATCCTGAAGTCCGCTTTTCCGGCCCCCCACATACGGGGGGGCTGGTGGTGCCGGTCCTTGCTGTGGCTCTGGGAGCCATCCTTGCGGTGACCGGGTTGCTCCACCTTGCGGCCGCGGTCATCGCACTGCCTGCCCGCGCGGTTGTGTCGGATATCCAGGCCGGCAACGCCGTGCCCGACTCCATTGGTCTCGAGGCGGTCGCGGCCATCGTCCGGGCGGCGGCCTGGAGCGCCGATGGTGAGCTGCTGTCTCATGCCTCATGGCTGCTGCACCGGGCGGCCTATAGTGCACCCGAGGCGGGGGCTGCGCCGGCACTGCGGGCCGAGGCCGAGGCCAGGACGCGCCAAGCCTTGAGCCTTGCCCCCGGGCAGCCCACCTCGTGGCTGCGGCTGGCGCAGCTGAGGCGTGCCGAGGGTGACCTGGAGGGAGCTGTTTCCGCTTTCCGCATGTCGCTGCTGACCGGCGCCTTCACGCCGCCTCTCATGATCACCCGCACCACCATGGGGCTTGACCTGATGCAGCGGATGGATCCCGAGACCTTGGCCCTTTTCGAACGCCATGTCCGCCAGACATGGGTGGTCGCGCCGGATTTCGTCGACGCCCTCCGGCGGCAGGCGGACTCACGGGCCATTGCCGAGGCGGCTGTCAAGGGACTGACCGATGACGAGCTGAGCCGGGCACATCGCATCCATGGGCGCCGTCCCCAATGACGCCGACCGCCCCGCGGATCGATATCGTCATCTGCACCCGTGATCGGCTGGCCCTCCTGCGGGAGACCGTTGCCGCCGTTCTACTTGCCGTGGGACCGCGTGAGGATGTCCGCCTGCTCATCCTGGACAACGGCTCGAGCGATGGGACAAGCGATTACCTTTTCCAACTGGGCACGGAAGAGCACCGCACCGTCACCGCCTCCGTTCCCAGCCGCGGCCTCTACAACGCCAGGACGGTGGCCATCGAAATGTCGGACGCCGACGTCCTGGTCTTCTGCGACGACGACATCCACCCCCGGCCAGGCTTCCTCGACCATCTGGAGACGGTATTCCGCGATCCTTCCATCGGGGTCTTGGGGGCCGCCATCGAAGGGCCTCGCCTGGTGCCGTTGCCCGACTGGTTCACCCCCCGTTTCCAATGCTACATTCCCATCCTTCCGGTACCGGGCGACCGGCAGGAGTGTCGCTATCCCTGCTATCCGCCGGGGGCCTTTCTCGCCGTTCGACGCACGCCTTTCCTTGATTTCTATCTGGCAGACGAGCGACGGGCCGTGGACCTGGGCTATGGCGGCGTATCCGGACTGGGCGGAGAGGACACGGACCTTTGCGAGATTTTCGCCCGTGCAGGCTATCGCGTCGTCCGTGATGCGGGCCTGACGGTGACCCACCACTTCGACCCGGCCCGGCTGACGGAAGACTGGATCGTCGACCGCTTCTTTCGCGAGGGGCGCTTGCGGGTCCTTCTGGCACGCCTGCGAACGGGCTCCGCCCAGGAGCGCAGCACCCTGCTCATGCTCGTCGCCTGGCCCGCCCTCAAGCTATTGGTCGGGATCGGGCCTCTGTTGGGCCGATCGAATGCCGTCTTTCTTCGCGCCTACCTCAGGAAGGCCGACGGCGCGTGGTGGGAACTGTTGCGGGGCCATCGGCACGGACGCCTTCCCTATCCAGAACAGGTCTAGGCAGGGCGACCACCATGGCAATCGGGTGAAAAGTGAGCCGCAACTCGTGAAATTCCCTCTGTCGAAAGCCTTTCCCCTCGATGGGGGATGGTTGGGTGTGAGTGGTCGTGAAGCGCGCACAATAATAATGACATTCGCACCAAAGATGAACTGCATGGCGTGCAATATACACTGAGATGCCGCACTGCCACCCCCACCCAACCCTCCCCCATCGAGGGGGAGGGCTTAAGTTTGCTGGAAACTTGTGTGCATACGGTAACACAACAATTGGGATGGCTTATTTCTGCGAGAAACGGATGCACTTCTCTTCACCCGATTGCCCTGAGGCGATCACTTCTCTCACTTTCTAAGCCGAACCACATCTGTTATACTTGACTGGAGGCGGGAGGCGACGGCGCCGGGCAGCCGACATCAACGACGAGACGGAACCACATCCCATGAGCGTCCTCACCAGCGACTCCCGGATCCGGCCGAACGCCGACCTGCTGTCCACCGAGGTGGACGGGGAGGTGGTGATGATGAGTGTGAAACACGGGGTCTACTACGGGCTCGACCCCATCGCTTCGGACGTCTGGAGGCGCCTGGCCCGGTCGCCGACGCTGGGCGATTTGACGCGCGGGTTGGTGGAAGCCTACGAGGGGGACCCGGCTGTCATCGAGAGCGATGTCCGCGCGCTCCTGGAGACAATGCGGGAGAAGGACATGATCCAGGTGGACGGATGACGGGGCCGGTCGGCGGAGGAGCCCTGGAATCGCACGATTTTCCGCCTTCATTTTCAGAACAGGGAGAAGTCATGACCAGGGATGACGAGACCGGGGATGTCGAGACCAGGGACGACCACACGACGGCGTCCACGACCAGGGAGCCCCAGCGACTGCCATGGCGGACACCCGTGGTGCGATCCTTCGATCCCCGCCGGGCGATGACCGGCCAGTCGAGCCAAGATGACGCCAGTTTTAACCTTTCCTGACGCCGAGGGCTCTCGGCGACAACGGTCCGTGGTGCCAGGGATGTCGTGATGGCCCTTGCCGGTGAAACCGGGCATGAAGTGACGCCCGATCGTACCCAGCGCATGCTGGCGACACTGGCGATCGCGCCGGGGCGTCGATCGCGCTTCGAACGCCTGGGCGGCGCGATGCTGGGCGGCACCGATGGAGCCGAGGTCCGGCGCTGGGGTGACGATATGTTGGTCGCCTTCGATGGGCGTCTGGACAACACCGATGAGTTGCGCCGAACTCTCGGGTCCGGCGCCGTGACGGCCATGAATTTGGTCGCTCTTGCCTATCGACGCTGGGGTGAGGATTTCCTTGACCCGCTGGTGGGCGATTTCGCTTGTGCCGTGTGGGACGGGGGGCTGCGTCGCCTTTTTTTTGGGTGCGATGCCATGGGCGCGCGGCCGCTGCACTACTGGATGGGGGCCGAGCGGCTGCTGTTCGCCAGCGAGCCGCGCGGCCTCCTGGCTTTGCCTGAGGTGCCTCGCGTCATGAACGAGCGGTGGGTGGCCGAGCGCCTGGCCCTGCTGCCGATGCTCGATGAGGCTACCGCCTATCGTGATATTCGTCGGATCCCACCGGGCCATGTGGCGGTGGTGGAGGGCGGAACGGTTCATCTTCACCGTTACTGGCGGCCGGAGACGCTGACCCCACTGCGCCTGGCCGGGCCGGCGGAGTACGCCGAAGCGGTGCGCGCCAGCCTCGATCAGGCGGTCGCCTGCCGCCTGCCGCCGACCGGCCTGGTCGGAGCCAACCTCAGCGCCGGTCTGGACAGTGGCAGCATCGTCTCCCTCGCGGCGCGGCGGCTGGCGGCCGAGGGCCGACGGCTCACCGCCTTCACCGCCGTGCCCGATCCCGGATTCTCCGGCTACGTGCCGCCGGGCGCCATTGCCGACGAGGGGCCGCTGGCGGCCGAGGTCGCACGGGCCTACCCCAACATCGACCATGTGCGGATTCCCAATCTCAATGGTGACCGGATCACCGCGTTCGACCGCTTCAACGCCGGCCTGGAGCGCCCCGTGATGACTACCGGTGGCATGGCCTGGGGCGCCAACCTCTTCGCCGAGGCAAGAGGTCGCGGCGTCACCGTGCTCCTGAACGGCGATGGCGGCAACATGTCCATCAGCCATGACGGCCTCACCCTGCTGCCGACCCTGCTGCGGCAGGGGCGGCTGATCGATCTCGTGACCGAGATGCTGGCGCTGCACCGCCATGGCGTGTGGGGCTGGCGAGGCATGGTCAATCTGGTGGTTGGTCCCTTCTTGCCCGCGTGGTTGCGGCGATGGCTGTTCCTCGTGTTTCGCCGGGGCAACGGCCAGAGCCTCGCCGACTTCAGCCCGCTCAGCCCCCGACTTGCCGGGGAATTGGGGATCGACGGCCAGATCCGTCGCTCCGGCGGCAATCTGTTCCAGGCCGCGCGCCATGACAGCCTCGCCGGCCGGCTCGCCGCCATCCTACGCAACGATCACGGCATGGCCTGGGCCGGCGTCCGCCGCATGTACGGCATCGAGCGGTGCGCCCCGGCCCTCGACCGCCGCGTGGTCGAGTTGTGCCTGCGCATTCCCGACGACCAGTTCCTCCACCATGGCGAGACGCGGGCGCTGATCCGCCGTGCCATGGATGGCATCCTGCCCAACACCGTGCGCCTGGTGCGCTCGCGCGGTCTGCAAAACGCTGATTGGACGCTGGGGCTGGCGACGTCCCGCGCCGAGTACGCGCGCGAGGTGGCGTGGATGGAGCGTAGCGATCTGGCCCGGCACTGCCTCGACGTCCCCCGCCTGCGTCGGTTGGTGGACGAGTGGCCGGATGGAGGCTGGCATCGGGACGAGGTCATCCGTGCCTACCAGCTCGTTCTGGCGCGGGGCGTGGCCGCCGCACGGTTCCTGCGCCGTTTCGATCAGGGCAACGAGTGAAAATCAGCCAGGGGCTCGAAGTGGGCGGCCGCCTCGCCCCCGACCACCGTCCGGCCGTCGGCGATGGCCCACACATGGGACTCGACCCCGCCCCCACTCTCGCCCTCGTCCCGCCTCACCCCGAAGCGCAGGGTGGTGGCGATGCCGCGCCGGGCCAACAGACGTTGCGCGGCGATGCCCTGGTGAAAGCACACCGCCGGCCACGGCACCCGCCGCGCCGCCGCCGTCACCGCCCAGCGCACGCGCTCGATGGTATCATCCCCACCCTCGCGGGCGCGCACCCGGGGCCGCAGCAGCGGCGCGATCCTCTGAAACGGCAGCAGACTCAGCACCAGCCAGGCCACCAGCAGCCACAGGGTCGCCTCGACCACCAGGGGCAGCTCGCGGCGGCGGGCGAGGAGACGGCGAACGAGGCTCATGGCAGGTATCCGAGGCGCAGCATCATCGGCCCATGGTCGGACTCGATGCGCGCCGTCTGTGCCGCGCTCAGGGTATCGCGCCAGCCGCCGGCCACGCCGCGCCGGAAGAAACGGTCCTGGTTGTGCCTGCGCTCGCGAAAGCCATTGCGTTCCTCCTGCGCCCGCAGGGCCGAAAAGCTCGCGGCCTCGACCGTCGAGGCGATGGCCGCCTCGTCCACCTCCAGGCCGAGGAACGCGGCGATGGCCGTCAGGGCGCCGGTTGTGTCGGCCAGGAGATCCTCGTAGCGGACCAGATGCACGGCAAGGTCGGTGGCACCAAGCCAGCTCTCCACATGCCGGCTCCAGTTGGATGTGAATTGCGGCAACTGACGGGACATGCGGATGGTACTCCTGGCCAGGGTCTGCCCCGGATCGGCCAGTTGGGCGATGGCCACGTCGATCGACCGCCCAGTGTGATGCGCCCATGACACCGCGACATCGCGAGGGTCGCGCACGATGTGGACCACCGCGCGCACCACGTCGGCCGGAAAGAGATCCTCGGCATCGGGCGTGGCCGGAAGCCGGGCGTCGTGGACCTTCAGGAACCATCGGTCTCTCTCGAACTCGGCGACACGGCGCAGCATGTCCGCCCGCACCCGGTGGACCTCGGCGTCGGTCAGGTCGGAGGAGTCCACCCCCATCACCTGATCGAACAACAGCCGCGACGAGGCGATGGTGAACTGCTCCAACATATCGTTGATGTCCACCCGGCCGTGCTCGAGCCCGGCCAGCAACGCCCGCAGCCAGGTATTTCCCGACTTCGGATAGGAGGCGAGCAGGATCGGACCGGTCATCGCCTGGCCAGCTCCTCCACCACCTCTGCCAGTGCATCCAGGGCGTTCAGGTCGCGGGGGGGCTCCAGCGCCCACACCGGCACCTTGGCCGCCACCATGGCGGCGGCCGTGAACAGGGCGCTATCCCGCCCCAGCGCGAGTGCCTGGCGGCGGCGATAGATGTGCTCGGCCACCGTGGATTGTGCCGTGAAGCCGCGCAGCCGCTCGAGACGAGGCGGGCGGCCGGGAATGCCCTCCGCCAGCAGCACCAAGCCGCCAAGCCGCGCCGGCTCGGGCGAGAAAGCGCGGGCGGCGATGGTCCGGCACAGGTACTTCTCCCGTCCCTGGCGGTTGCGTTCCAGCCCGTTGGCGGCAATGCCGAGCGCGTCCAACGTGTCCCGCCACAGCTTCAGCCGGGGGAACGTTGGCCGGACCCACGGCCCATCCGGCCGGGTTGTGTCGAGCACGCACACATCGTCGGACACCAGCCGGTGCCCCCGCTTCACCAGTTGCGCCGCGAGCGAGGACTTGCCTGCTCCCGACACGCCCATCAGAGCCAACGTCATTCCCCCGATGGACAGGCAGGCGGCATGCAGCGGCAACAGCCCGCGCTGGTGCACCAGATATCCGAACACCGTACCCAGCAGAAAGCCCTGGATCTCCGGGGCTTCGGCCTCGGGTGCGGGTTCCACCACCACCTCCCGGCCCCCCGTGATCAGGTAGCGGGCGACGACCGGCAGGGTCAGCAGCACCCGCCCACTTGCATCGATCTGCGCGAACGGGGTCCGCTCGACCAGATCGTCCAAGCGCTCGGGTGGGGTCCCCACGCGAACCCAGATATCGGGCGGGCGATCATCGCCCGTCCAGGGCAGCAGGTCGGGCAGAGGCAGGCCCGACCGCACCCGCCAACCGCACAGGAGAAGGTCATCGTCGCTCATGAACCTGTCCTGCCGGTCCGCCGGTAATGGGCCAGGATGCGCGGGCATCGCTGCCGCAGGCGCTTGTCCCGTATCAAAGCTTCGTCGGTCGCAGAAATCCACACTTTTCGGATAAGGATCGATCGATTTCCGTGCCGCCGTTTTGAAACTCTTTCGCTTTACCAGGCCCGACTCGACGCGACTCGACGCTCCGACGGAGCCGCGCTGGGGGGGCATGGGTCACGAGGCTCGACCGCGACACGAATCCGCCTGCATTGCGTTGCATTCGTCGGTAGCCGGTGATTGGCCTGCTTCGACGCGGGTCGACTTCGAACATCATGGCGTGTTCTCGCATGTGGTGCGAGTCCCGGCGAGTCCAGACATCAAGGACTCGGCCATGGCCTGCAGATCGGTGGGCACTATCTCGTTTGAGTCGCTGCGGGCCAACTGGGTGAGCTTGCCCGCCATCTGGTCGAAGAAGAAGCCCTTCACGCACGACTCGAGCTTGGGCGGTGCGGCGATGGCCGACAGCAGGCGGGACGTCATGTGATCGATGGAGCCGTGCGCGGCCAGGTGGTCGGCCAGCAGGTCGGCAGTGCGCCGGTGGGCCTCCTCGTCCAGGTGATAGAGCGTGAGCGGGTGGCTCGTAAGGTGAAGGGCGTGGAGATGGCTCAAGGCCCAGCAGGTCGCGGCCAGCGGATGAGCGCCGCTGCGGGCGTCGAGGAAATAGCCTTCGTTGGCCGGGAAGAGTCCTTTGACGCCATGGCGGGCGTCCACCTTCATCTTGTAGCCGCCGAGGAGGCCGTGCCTGGTTGGGCGATGGTGATGGCGACGGCGCCGATGGTTTCGCGGGAACCGAAGTGGGCGCGGATACGGCGGCGCTTGGTGCGGAAATGCTTCTGCTGGCGCTCGGACCACAAGCCGTTCAGGATTCGGTTGAGGGTCAGCACGTCGCCCGTCATCGGTGCGAAGAAGTCGTCATCGGCCGTGCTGGGGGGAACGGGCAGGTGTTT
>JAMOBE010000002.1:0-90292 GCA_039908285.1 Alphaproteobacteria bacterium | reverse complement strand
CCTCGGCCTCCCCCTCGGCCGAGGCCCGGGTCAGGTAGCCAATGGCCCTGGTCAGATCCGGACGCACCCCCCGTCCCGTCCGGTACATGGCCGCCGCCTTGACCAGGGCGCGGCCATGCCCGCGGTCGGCGGCCCGCGCGTACCACTCGCAGGCCTTGCGCAGGCTGATGGGGACCCCGCGCCCCTGCTCGAACATCTCACCCAGCCGGAACTGCGACTCAACATGGCCGGACGCCGCCGCCCGCCGGTACCAGCCCCAGGCCTCCGACAGGTTCTTCGCCACCCCCTCGCCGCGCTCGACCATCTGCCCCAGCAGGAAGGCGGCCTCAAGGTTTCCCCCAAGGGCCGGCTGGCGAAGCTCCGTCCAGGCGGCGGCGAAGTCACCGCGCCGATAAGCCTCGGCACCCTCGTCATACCCGGCCGCCGCCGGTCCCGACCAGACCAGCGCCACCATCGCGACAGCCCACAGACGACGCACGACACACCGGGACAGCCACGTCAGTTGGTTGAGGGTCATCTCAGTCGCCGTCCTCTCATCCCATGATGACGCCCATAGTGGGGCAAAGCGGTGGGAAAGGAAATGGACCCGCGCCGCCCTATGGCTTGCGGCACGGCCGGTTTGCGATTATTCAGGTGAGCGAACGTGCCGGGCCGCCGTCGCGGCGTCCGGTTCCCGCCGATCCGGAGGATGTCCCGATGCCCCCTGGCCTGATGCCGGCCCAACGGGTTCTGATCATCGATCCCGATCCGCTGTTCGCGCGCATCGCCAAGGCGAAGCTGGAAAAGTGGGGATACGCGCCGCAGATCGAGACATCGGGCACCGCGGCCTACGAATGGCTGCGGGCCGAGAGCTTTCGTCTGGTGGTGATGGAACTCGACCTGCCGGGAATGGGAGCGGCGGAGCTGTGCCGGCGCATCCGTGAGCTGCGGCGACCGTACTACACCTATGTGGTGGTCTACACCGGCCGCAAGGACAAGAGTGGCCTGGTCACGGTGCTGGAGGCCGGCATCGACGACTATCTGGTCAAGCCGTTCGACGCCCTCGAGTTCCGCCTGCGGCTCAAGAATGCCGAGCGGCTGCTGGCCCTTGACGAGGAACTGCACCACGGCAGCGGAACCGACCGCGCCACCGGCCTGATCAACCGGGGCACCTTTCTCCAGTTCTTCCGCATCATCATCGCCGATTGCGTGCGTCATTCGACGTCGGGCACGCTGCTGTTCATCGAGATCACCAACTTTGCCGACGCCTTCCGCCGCCATGGCTATGAAGCCGCACAGATGCTGCAGGCGAAGGTCGCCGAGGCGCTGAGTACGACGCTGCGGGACAGCGACCTGTTCGCCTGTACCGGTGATGGTGAGTTCTGCCTGATGCTCCATAACCGCTCACCAGACACGGTCTGCCCGGTGGCCGACATCATCCTGAGACGCGTCGGGCCTCTCACCGTCGAGTACGAGGACACCCGGATGCATCCGGTTCTCCGGTGCAGCATCGTCGGCTATCCCCAGGACGGCCTCTCGGCCGAGGACATCCTGGCCGACGAGGGCCGCGCCCTCTGTCACACCGCCTTCCCCGAGGAGGGAGCCCCCGTCGTATGAGCCCCTTCCCATCACGGCACGCTGTCCTTCGACCCGGTCCCGTCGCCGGCCCCAGCACCGGGAGAAGCGGCGTCGCCCGTGGCCGGAGCCGGTGGCAGTGCCGGCGGCTCGGACCCCATCGCGCCATTGCCCCCCGCCTGCAGCCCCGGCGTCGCGACGCGCGCGCAGCGGGGGCCGCACATGAGTTCCTCCTCGGCCGCGCAGGCTCCCTTGGTTTCGGCGCACTCGCGCGTGACCGAGACGTGGCGGTGAAGTTCGGGAACCACCATCACAACGGCGTTGAATACCTCGTTCTGTGCTCCATCGAGAACGATCAGGTCGCTCTCGCCGACGTTCGTCCCCCTCAGAATCACCAGCCGTGGCGTCTCGAGGTTGACGTCGATGACGCTGGGATCGGAGACGATGACGACCTTCGCGTCCTGGGGCAGGCGCAGGACCCGGGCCTTGTTCCAGGTGACGACCAGAGGGTTGCCGCCGTCCGCCGCCTGGACCGGCGTCCCGGAGAGCAACGCCGCCACGATCATCGACACGATCACCGGCACGACGAGTCCAAGTCCGCGCATTCCGCCGCTCCCTGTTTTTTCCCGGGCCACGCCGATCCGGCGCGTGCTCCGTTTCATACCGAAAGCTACCTCGTGCGGTCAGTGATCGCAATCACTCCCAACCCCCGACCAAGGAGCCTCCCGTGGCGGCAGACTCATACGAATGGCACCAGGTCCCTTCCATAAAGCCCTCTCCCCCCCCTTCAGGGGGGAGAGGGTTGGGTGAGGGGGGTGCCGAAGCTCCCGGGAAGGTGCTGGTTGCCCCACCCCCTCACCCCGGCCCTCTCCCCCTCGAGGGGGAGAGGGGGAGGGGACGGCTTCATGGAAGCGCCCTAATTCTGCTGATTCTGCTTCTGGGTTGCGCAACGGATCCCGAGGCGGCCAATGGCGAAAAGCCGTCGCTGCGGGAGGCTGCCCTGGCGGCCGAGTCCGGCTTCGACTACCGGACCGCCGCCGCCAATTACCGCACCCTCTACGCCCAGACCCCCGATGATCCGGACGTCGCGCTCGGGCTTGCCCGCATGCTGCGCTATATCGGCGAGATTCGGGAAGCCACCGCGGTGCTCGACGATGCGACCACCCGCTTCGGCGCCACGGGTCCGCTGTTGCTGGAGAACGGCAAGCTGCAGATCGCCATGGACCGCCACGACATGGCGCTGGCGGCCCTGGAGCGGGCGCGCGGCGTCGATCCGGCCAACTGGCAGGTCCATTCCTCCATCGGCGTGGCCCTCGACCATCTGCTGCGTCACCAGGAGGCCCAGGGGGCCTATCGGACCGCCCTCACCCTGGCGCCCGACAATCCGACGATCCTCAACAATCTGGCCCTGTCGCTGGCCCAGTCGGGAGCGCTCGACCAGGCGCTCTCGACCCTGGACCGCGCCGTGCACCACCCGGACGCCACGGTGCAGATGCGCCAGAACCTGGCCCTGCTCAAGGCACTCAGGGGAGACGTCGCCGCCGCCCAGCGACTGTCCTCAAAGGATCTGCCGCCGTCCATGGCCGACCACAACGCCGAGTACTACCGCCTGCTGTCGACCAGGATCGCGCAACGGAAACGAACCCCGCGATGAGCGGCGGGAAATTGCGGACCTTTCCGAGTCCAGTATGATATGGTGCGGCAAGCTTGGATTTCTCGCAGGGATGCGGAATGATGGCGCAGAGGTTTGATCCGCCCATGATTTTTCCGACCGCCGCCAATACTGGATGTATTGGCAAGGGAGGAAAAGTCATGGGCGGATCAAAGATCAAGCCAGCATCCGTCGGACCTGTGAGAAATCCAGGCTAGGTTGAATCGGGTCGAGGAACTCCCGGACCGTGGATTGGCAGCACTTCAAGGTCGACCGCTTCGCCAAACTGATGGCGCTTGCGTTCTCCACACAGGAAAATGAAGCCTCGTCCGCGTTGCGCATGGCCGCGCGAATGCTGCGGGAGGCCGGTGGCACCTTTGACGACATCGCCGACGTCATGCGCAATCCGCTGGGGCCCCACGTCACGCCCGTGGAGAATGACCCGCCCAAGGTCGGTCCCTCGCCGGCTTCCCAGCCGAAGCCCGAGCCGGCACCCGGCGACTGGGTGGCCGGCGTCATGCTGGAACGGCTGGCCCGCGCCGAGGCCCGGGTCAGTTCCCTGACCTCGGAAAACGAGATCTACAAGAAACAGCTCGACGACGCCATCAAGTACATCGTCGAGCTGGAGGTGAAGCTCTCGCGGCGGCCGGGAGGACACTGACATGGCGACCGCGGGGCGGGTCGAAACCAGGACGTTCGTCTCAAGGCTCCTGGCCGTAGCGGCCAGGGGCCAGGAACTCGGCGATCCCCGTTCCCCCGGCGCCATCACCGCCTGGTCCGAGATCTGCGACGGTATTCCGGACGCCATGCTGAAGGACATGATCCCCGGCACCATCCGCCTCATGTTCCGGCGCGAGGACGTGGCGAAAAGTCTTGCCGCCTGCGGCCTGCGTGATGGCATCTCACTCCAGCACGAGGCGATCGCCCCCTACGTCATCGCCTTTCGTCGCATGCGCGCGATCCGTCTCAGCGGCGGCATGCAGGACCCTCAGGCATTGCTGGCGGAGACTCGCAAGGAGCTTCGCGACCTCAACAACCGCTTCCAGACGGCCCTCGACGAGGCCATGCGCCTGCAGGAGGAGAACCAGCGCCTGCGTAGCGACCTGACCACCTCCCGCCAGGAGACGACCGCCGCTCGCGCCGAGGCGGAAAAGCAGCGCAAGATCGCCGTCACCGCCCGCAACGACCTGGAGGAGGCCGCGGCCCGCACCCTGAGCAAGCTGGCCCTCGCCCTGCAGACCCTCAAGGAGACCATGGAGCGGCGGGTCAACGACCCGGAAAGCACCCTGGTCGAAACCGCATCGCTGTCGGTTCAGAGCTATTTCATGGTGCTCGAGGATCTGGGCCGCGGCGCCGACGCTACCCGGCTCGCCAAACGCATCCTGGGCGAAAAGATGGCCGCCTCCGGGCTACCCTGAGAGAGTGAGGCACGCCTTGACCACCACCCCAGCCGTCCTGATGCTCCAGGGCACCGGCTCCGACGTCGGCAAGTCGCTGCTGGTGGCCGGGCTGTGCCGGCTCTATGCCGGCCGGGGCCTGCGGGTCCGGCCCTTCAAGCCGCAGAACATGTCCAACAACGCCGCCGTCACCGCCGACGGCGGCGAGATCGGCCGTGCCCAGGCGTTGCAGGCCCGGGCCTGCGGCGTCGCCCCCTCGGTGCACATGAACCCGGTGCTGCTGAAGCCCCAGACCGACGTGGGGGCTCAGGTGGTGGTGACCGGGAGGGTCCATGGCAACGCCTCGGCCCGCGATTATCAGCGGCTGCGGCCGACCCTGCTGCCGGCCATCCTGGACAGCTTCGCCCGCCTGAAGGCCGAGGCCGACCTGGTGATCGTCGAGGGCGCCGGCAGCGCCGCCGAGATCAACCTGCGGGCCGGCGACGTCGCCAACATGGGCTTCGCCCTGGCCGCCGATGTGCCGGTGGTGCTGGTGGGCGACATCGACCGCGGGGGGGTGATCGCCTCCATCGTCGGCACCCATGTCCTGCTGGGGGCGGAGGAGCGGGGGCGGCTCAAGGGCTACATCGTCAACAAGTTTCGCGGCGACGTCTCGCTGTTCACGCCGGCCCTTGGCATGATCGCCGAGCGGACCGGCCTGCGGTCCTTCGGCGTGGTGCCGTGGTTCCCGGAGGCCCGCCGGCTCCCGGCCGAGGACGGCATGGCGCTCGACGCCCGCCGGGAGTCCGGCGCCGGGGGAGCCATCCGCATCGTCGTGCCGCGTCTGCCGCGCATCGCCAACTTCGACGACATGGACCCGCTGGCCGCCGAGCCGGACGTCGCCCTGTCCTTCATCGAGCCCGGCCGCCCCCTGCCGGCCGACGCCGATCTGGTCATCCTGCCGGGGTCGAAGGCGACGCTGGCCGACCTTGCGGCCTTCCGGCGCGAGGGCTGGGACGTGGACCTCAAGGCCCACGTGCGCCGCGGTGGGCGGGTGATCGGCATCTGCGCCGGCTATCAGATGCTGGGCCGGGTCGTCCGCGATCCCGACGGCATCGAGGGCCCCCCCGGCGAGGCGCCGGGACTTGGCCTTCTCGACGTCGAGACGGTGATCTCGCCGGCCAAGGTGCTGCGCGAGGTGACGGCCGTCGACTCGGTCTCCGGCGAGCGGGTGAGGGGCTACGAGATGCACATGGGCCGCACCGACGGCCCGGGGCGGGCCAGACCCTGGCTTTCCCTGGAGGGGAGCGGGGACGAAGAGGGGGCTCGTTCGGCCGACGGTCGGGTCACGGGCTGCTATCTGCACGGGCTGTTCGCCGCCGATGGCTTCCGACGGTCGCTGCTCGGCACCCTGCGCCCGGGGCGGAGCGGCGACCTGGCCTGGGAGGACGGCGTCGAGGCCACCCTGGACGCCCTGGCCCAACATCTCGCCGCCCACGTGGACGCCGAGTCCCTGCTGGCCCTGGCCCAGACGCGGGAGTGAGAGGGAGCACCATGGACACCGAGCGTCCCAAGGCCCGGCTGCACGTCGCCGCGTCCCTCGAGGCCGGCGGAAGGGTCACCGTATCGGACGAACAGGGCCATTACCTGCTGAATGTCATGCGGATCCGGGCCGGTGACGGCATTACCCTGTTCAATGGCCGGGATGGCGAATGGCATGCGGAGATCGAGGGAATCGCCAGGAGGAGCTGCGTCCTGCGGGTGAAGCGGCGGCTGCGTGAACAGGCGGTCGAGACCGACCTGTGGCTGCTGTTCGCGCCCATCAAGCGCGCCCGTCTCGACTTCGTGGCCGAGAAGGCGGCGGAGCTTGGGGTGTCGCTGATCTGGCCGGTGCTGACCCGCTTCACCGCCATGGGGCGGGTCAACGTCGAGCGGCTGCGGGCCAACGCCATCGAGGCCGCCGAGCAGTGCGAGCGGCTGACGGTGCCTGAGGTGCGCGAGCCGGTGCCTCTCGAGCGGGCGCTGGCCGGCTGGGATGCCGGCCGGCGGTTGCTGCTGCTGGATGAGGCCGGCGGCGGCCAGCCCATCGCCGAGGCCGTCGCGGCGGTTCCCGAGCCGGCGGCGCTGCTGGTGGGGCCGGAGGGCGGTTTCGCCAAATCGGAACTTGACCTGCTGCGCGATCTGCCGTTTGTTACCGCGGCAAGCCTGGGTCCCCGCATCCTCCGGGCCGAGACTGCGGCGGTTGCCGCGTTGTCGTGCTGGCAGGCCCTGCGCGGCGACTGGCGCCGGCACGCCACCCCTCGGCGAGGGTCATGATCCCCACCGTTTCGGCCGGGGGCGGCACCCCGGGCTGCGCGGAGAGTACGACCCATGTCCGGTCCATCCCTGGCCGATGGCGAGCCGATCACCGACGAACGCCAGCTCGTCGAGTACCTGGAGGCCGGCTGCCGGCCGGCGGCGGCGTGGCGCATCGGCACCGAGCACGAGCGCTTCACCTATCGCCGTGCCGATCTGGCGCCGCTGCCCTACGAGGGACCGGGAGGCGTGCGCGCCATCCTGGAGGGACTGAGGGAACGCTCTGCGGATTGGCTGCCCATCACCGAGGGGGACGTGCTGATCGGCCTGAAGCGGGCTGACGGCAGTTCCATCAGCCTGGAGCCGGGCGGACAGATGGAACTGTCGGGGGCGCCCCTCGAAACCCTCCACCAGACCCGGGCCGAGATCGAGGCCTACCACGACCTGGTGCGCGACGTCGCCGGATCCCTGGGGGCGGGGGCGCTGCCCATCGGCTTCACCCCGGCCTGGCGGCGCGACGACGTGCCATGGATGCCGAAGGGGCGCTATCGGATCATGCGCGCCTACATGCCGAAGCGGGGCTCCCTCGGGCTCGACATGATGCTGCGTACCTGCACCGTGCAGGCCAACCTGGACTTCTCGTCGGAGCGGGACATGGTGGCCAAGTTCCGGGTGGCGCTGGCGCTCCAGCCCATCGCCACGGCGCTGTGGGCCAACTCGCCCTTCACCGACGGCCGGCCCAACGGCTTCCTCAGCTATCGCAGTCACGTCTGGACCGACACCGACCCGGACCGCTGCGGTGTCCCCGCGTTCGTGTTCGAGGACGGCATGGGGTTCGAGCGCCATGTGGCGTACATGCTGGACGTGCCGATGTACTTCGTCTACCGCGAGGGGCGCTATATCGACGCCAGCGGCCAGTCGTTCCGCGACTTCCTGGCCGGACGCCTGCCCGCCCTGCCGGGACAGCGGCCGACGGTGGCCGACTGGGCCGATCACCTGACCACCGCCTTCCCCGAGGTGCGCCTCAAGCGCTATCTGGAAATGCGCGGAGCCGACGTCGGGGACGCGCCCCGCCTATGGGCGCTGTCGGCGCTGTGGGTCGGGCTGCTGTACGACTCGGCGGCGCTGGATGCCGCCGCCGACCTGGTGGCTGGCTGGACGGTGGAGGATATCGTCGCCCTTCGTCGCGACGTGCCGAGGCTCGGGTTGAAGACTCCGGTCAAAGGGCGCACAGTGCGCGACGTGGCGCTGGATGTCCTCGATATCGCCGAGGGCGGTCTGCGGCGGCGAGGGCGGCTCGGCCCGGGGGGGGAGGACGAGTCCGTCCTGCTCGCTCCCATGCGGGCCATCGCCCACTCGGGACGGACGCCGGCCGAGGACCTGCTGGAGCGCTTCCACGGCCCGTGGGGCGGCAGCGTCGCTCCGGCGTTCGCGGACCTGGGTTGCTGATGTGTGATGTGAGTGAGGATACGTGATGACGATGTGCGGCTCCCTGGATGAGGTTCGGCGGAACATCGACCGTCTCGACCGCGAGATCGTCGTGTTGCTGGCCGAGCGGAGCCAGTATGTGCGGCAGGCGGCGCGCTTCAAGCCGACCCGCTCGGACATCGTGGTGCCGGCCCGCATCGAGGAGATCGTCACCCGGGTCCGTCATGTCGCCAACGAACTGGGCGCCGACCCTGAACTGATGGAAAAGATCTACCGCGCGATGATCGACGCCTTCATCTGGCACGAGGCTCGGGCGTGGGCGGACCTGCATGGATCGGGGGAGGGCGGGAAATAGGCGCTCCCCGGTTTGCCGAAGACGATCGGCTGTGGGTGTTCGGCTATGGCTCGCTGATGTGGCAGCCGGGGTTTTCCTTCGTCGAGCGGCAGGGAGCCCTCCTGCGCGGCTATCACCGGGCGGCCTGCATCCTGTCCACCCACTATCGCGGCACGCCCGATCGGCCGGGTCTGGTGGTGGGGCTTGATCGCGGCGGTGCCTGTCGCGGCCTCGCCTTTGCCGTGGAGGCCGCCGCCGCACCCGACGTGATCGCCTATCTGCACCAGCGCGAGATGGTGACGGCGGTCTATGTGCCCAAGTATCTCGGGGTACGGCTGGATGACGGCACCAGAGTCCGCGCCCTGACCTTCGTCGCCGACGCCCGCCATCCCCAGTACGCGGGGCGCCTGACGCTCGCCGAGGCGGCCCGGCTGGTCGGCCAGGGCCAGGGCCAGGCCGGCTCGTCCCGCGACTACATCCACAACATCGTGCGCCACCTCGACGCCTGCGGCCTCCGCGACGGCCTGCTTCACCGCCTGCTCGATCTGGTGGATGCCGCGACGGTTCAGGTAACGTTGCAATTATCGGACCGTTGGCCCATTGTGAGGGCAGTCCAGTATAACCTACCGCGACAATCGGCCATCCCTGGGGTGGGGTCATGTCCTTTCTGCCTGTTGCTCTCACCACCATGCTGATCGCGATCGTGATCGTGCTCGGGGTCGTCATGGTGAAGTACGTTTCGTCGCTGGTGGCCAACGCCTACCAGATCAAGATCGAGCTTCAGGCCGATCTTGAGTCGGGACTGCGCCGGATCGAGGAAGACCTCGACAAGCGGGCGCGCCTCGTCAAGCGCGAGCTGCTGGACGAACTCATGAAACTGCGGACGGCCAGTGATGCCGAGACCAATCGACGCATCACGGAAGTGGTCGATGCCTTGCAGAAGGCTATCCGAGACCTGGACGAAGCGACGGTCGAACGAAGCAAGAGCATCATCCGCACCCTCGACGACGTGCGCCGGGATCTGGACTGCATGCACGTGGATTTCCGCGTCTTCAAGCGGGAAAAGCGCGGCGAAAAAGCCGCTCCGACGCTGCCGGGTCCAGACGGGGAGATGTAATACGGTTTCCGCTTCCAAAGCGAACGTGCGTGCATAATTACCGGCATGTTCGCTTTGCGGAGTCCGCGTAACATTGCCCTGTCGTGTCGACTCTGGCGCTTGGGCTTGACCGGACGGGGCGGAGGGGCCATAACCCCTTCATGTTCGGATTCGGGCTGCTCAAACTGCTGGTCCTGGTGTGCCTTGCCGGAGCCGTATGGTTCGGCTTCAAGTATTTTGGCCGTCTTGCCGAACTCAAGGCCGAGAAGAAAGAGGGGGCCGAGAAGAAAGAGGGGGGGGCGCCGCAGACGACTCGGCGGCGACGCCAGCCCGCGGCGGTTGATACCGTCGAGGACCTGACCATGTGTCCGGTCTGCCGCACCTATGTGCCGGGTGGTGGCGGGAACTGCGGTCGCTCCGACTGCCCGTTCGGCTAGAGCGTTTTCCGCTCAAGCGGAAACTGCGAAAAGCCCGCGCGGCGCTTGAGCGGCCAGAGGCAAATTCTAGAGCGTTTCCGCTCAGGCGGAAAACGCTCTAGGCTTCGCCCTTGACCGGTGCGGGGGTGACTGGGCCCTGGCGGGCTTCACTGAAGACATCCTCACCGGCCAGCCAGCGCTGGGCCGCGTCGGGTGTCGTCATGGCGATGCGCAGGGCGGCGTTCATCTCCACCTGGTTGCTGTGGAGGCCGAGGGCATCCAGTCCCTCGGCCAGGCCGGTGGCCATGGCGGCGGCGATGGCATAGGGGACCGGGTAGCCTCGGTCCGCCACGGTGCCCCGCAGGTTCGGCAGGTCCCCGGTTTCACAGGCGGCACTGTCGTAGGCGTTGTAGGCGCGACAGATGACCGGCCGAGCCCCGTAGACCGAGCAGATCTCCTCCTCGAGAAGGGCGCAGGGGCGCCGTGCCCTTGTGGCGAGTCGAAGGCCCCATGCCGACAGCACCATGGGATCGAGGCGAGTCGTCACCTGGTGGGCGATGTGCAGGATGGTCGCCGGATCCGTCATCACCAAGGCCTGCTTGCAGCAATGGGAACACTGCCGCCCGCAATCGAGCGGTCGGTCCGAGGGCAGCATGGTCGCGAGCCGATCCATGGCCAGATCGGCGATGCCATAGGCCCCATCAACCAGCGCATCGAGGCTCGCCGGCGAGCGCTCGACTCCCAGCGTGCGATGAACCAGGTCCCGCGTCACCTCGCGCAGGTTGACAAGGAAATCGGCGATGGGATCGTGCTCGTCCGCGTTCGTCGTATCGGCCATGATCAATATTCCAGAACTTCGCTGTAGAAGAAGATGCCAAGAATCGCCATAACATAGAACAACGCGGCTATTCCCAGCACGAACACGAGGTTGCCCATGGTGCCTACCGGCCGCAGTTCTCTTTCCATGCGCCGACGGGCGGCGTTGCGTTTTTCCTCGCCGGCAATCATGGTGAAATAGAAGCGGCGACCGATGAAAGGCACGGAGAGGCGGACATCGATGGGATGGCGCTTCCACCGCACATCCCGCAGGGCGTCGGCGAGCGCGAGGCGTTGCTCGGGTGTAAGGGAATCGACGACGTCCGGCGCGACCCGCGTCAACAGCACCTCTCTGGCGCTGCTGTCGCTCAGCTTGTCCCGTCTCATACGCCACTCCCCTCCTCAGAAAGACCGCGGCAAGTCTACTCGTCCGGGCCGGCCGATGCACCGGTAATCAGCGCCGTGCAAGGAAGAAATCGCTGAGCAGCACGGCGCAGCGCCCCTCGTCGATGCCGCCATAGACCTCTGGCCGGTGATGGCAGGTGGCGTGGGAGAAGACCCGCGGTCCGTGGTCGACACCGCCGCTCTTCGGGTCGTAGGCGCCGAAGTACAGCCGGCGAATGCGGGCGAGGGAGATTGCTCCCGCGCACATCGGGCACGGCTCCAGGGTGACGTACAGGTCGCAGTCGGACAGCCGCACCATGCCGGCAGCCGACGCGGCGGCGCGGAGAGCCCGTATCTCGGCATGGGCGGTGGGGTCGCGTCCGGCCTCGATGCCATTGCCGGCGGCGGCCAGGACCCGCCCCGAAGCGCCGTCCACCACCACCGCCCCCACCGGAACCTCGTTCCGTTCACCGGCCGCGCGGGCCTCGGCCAGAGCCAGATCCATGGGTGTCGTGGTCATCGGTGGGGAAACTTGCCGTTCGGCGCCGGTCGTCCTAGACTGCGCCCATGCAGCTCCCCCTCATCGGCATCACCCTCGACAGCGAGGAACCCGGCGGATACTCGAAGATGCCGTGGTACGCCCTGCGCGAAAACTACTGCGACTCGGTGGCGCGGGCGGGCGGGCTGCCGGTTCCGCTGCCGCACCTCGCCAGCTTGGCGGAGGGGTATCTGGACGTGATCTGCGGCCTGGTGGTCACCGGCGGCGCCTTCGACATCGACCCGGCGCTGTTCGGGGCGAGCGAGCGCCACGCTACCGTCATTCTCAAGCGCCGACGGACCGAGTTCGAGCTGGCCATCGTGCGCGGCGCCCTTGAGCGCGACATGCCGATACTCGGCATCTGTGGCGGTCAGCAGCTTCTCAACGTGGTCCTGGGCGGGACGCTCATCCAGCATATTCCCGACGAGGTGGTCGACTGCCTCGCCCACGAGCAACCCAACCCGCGCACCGAGCCGGGCCACGTGGTGACGGTGATCGCCGACACCCACCTGCACCGGATCATCGGTGCCAGGACGGCCGAGGTGAACAGCGCCCACCATCAGGCGGTCAGGACCGTGGGAGAGGGCGTCGTCGTCAACGCCGTTGCCGAAGACGGGGTCATCGAAGGCATCGAACACCTGGGGCACGCTTTCTGTCTTGGTGTGCAGTGGCATCCGGAATACGACATCAGCCCGGCAGACACCCGCCTGTTCGCCGCGTTTGTCGAGGCCTGTCGTCGGTTCATGGTGGCGAAGTAACGGATTTCAGCGAGCCCCGACCGCCGCGTCGCCCGGGACGGAAAAGGCCTTCGGCCCATTGATGGCATAGACGCCGCGCTGGCCGGGAATCGGCTTGAACCGCTCGGAGATGCCAAGCACCGTCTCCGCCCCACCGAGATAGAGCACGCCATCCTCGGTCATCAGGCGCGAAATGCTGTCGAGCACCGATGTCTTGGTCGGCTGGTCGAAATAGATCAGCACGTTGCGGCAGAACACCACGTCGAACTGACCAAGCTGGCGAAGGTCGCCCAGTAGGTTCCATTCCTTGAACTGGACCATGGCGCGGATGGCAGGATCGATCTGCCACACCTCGTCACGCTTCTTGAAGTACTTGACCAGGAACTGGATTGGCAGCCCGCGTTGCACCTCGAACTGCGAATAGACGCCGGCCCGGGCCTTTTCCAGGATTTCGCGGGAAATATCGGTGCCGACGATCTCGAGTTTCCAGCCGGCGAGACGAGCCGCCTGCTCCTTCAGCAGGATGGCCAGGGAATAGGGCTCCTGGCCGCTCGACGCCGCGGCGCACCAGACGCGGAGCGACTTCCGGCTGGCGCGGGCCTGCAGCATGTAGGGCAGGACCACATCACGGAACTGGTCGAACGGCTTGGCATCGCGGAAGAAGAACGACTCATTGGTCGTCATCGCTTCCGTGATCTCGCGCACCAGCGCCTCGTCCTTCTGGCGCAATCCCTGCACCAGTTCATCAAGGCCTTTCAGCCCGCGCTTGCGCGCGACCGGCATAAGCCTGCTTTCGAGAAGGTAGGCCTTGTCCCGGGTCAGGACCAGACCGGACCGATCCTTCAGGAGGCGAGCAACGAAATCGAAATCCTCGGGTCTCATCCTGTCACCGCCTTGTGGCGAGTTTCTTGACGTAGGGGGCGATGTCGTCGAGGGGAAGCACGGCGGCGCAGATGCCGGCCTGGGCCGTCGCACCGGGCATACCCCAGACAACGCTGGTCGCTTCGTCCTGTGCGATCACGGTCCCTCCCGCCTTGACGATTTCCACGCCTCCCTTGGCGCCGTCCGATCCCATTCCCGTCAGCACGACGGCCAGGACCCGGCGTCCATAGACCTTTGCCAGGCTGCGGAACATGGGGTCCACCGCCGGACGGCAGAAGTTCTCGGGCGGCGCCTTGACGATGCGCAGGATCCGATCGGTGCCACGCGTCTCCACCACCATGTGGAAGTCACCCGGCGCCACGTAGATGCGGCCGTTCTTCAGCACCTCGCCATCCTGACCCTCGGCGGCCTCCCAGCCGGCGATGCGGGTGATGTGCTGGGCCAGGATGGTGGTGAAGGTGGCCGGCATGTGCTGGGTGATGACGACCGGCTGGGTGACGCCGCCCACCGCCTTCAGGGCTGCCAGCATCTTGAACAGAGCCTGGGGACCGCCCGTCGAGCTACCGATGCCGATGATCTCCGGCGCCTCGTCGGAAGCCTTGCGGGTGACGATCTGCGCCGGCGCCGATGGGGCGGCGTTGAAGGTGGGGCGTGCCATCGGTTCCCTGGACCGCGGCGGCAGCGCCTGGGCGGGAGCGGGGGCGGGGGCGGCGGGCCTTGCCGCCGTGGCCGCGGAGCCGAAGCGGCGGCGTGGCGACCGGCGCACCGCGCCCAGAGTCTTCACCTTCTCCAGCAGGTCGTGCTTGAAGTCGACGCCGCCGGTGATCTCCTTCGAGGTGGACGGCTTCGGGATGTAGTCGGCCGCTCCCGCCTCGATGGCGCGCATGCTGATGTCGGCGTTCTTCAGCGTCAGGGTGGAGGACATGATGATCTGCAGATTGGGGTCCCTCTGCAGCATCTTCGGCAGGGCGGTCAGGCCGTCCATGATGGGCATTTCGATGTCGAGCACCACGACCTCGATGTCATGGCGCTCCAGCGACTGCAGGGCCGCCTGACCGTTGCCGACCGAGGCCACCACCGCGATGGCCGGATCTCCCTCCAGCATGCGGGTGACGAGGCCCCGCACCACGGCGGAGTCGTCCACGACCATCACGCGATAGGGTTCAGTTGCGGTGGGCGACCTGGTGTTTGTCGGGCCCGACGTTGTATTGAACGACAAGTGGTGTACCCCCAGCCCTATAGCAGGCCGACCTGCATGAACTTCGCCTGCAGGATTTCGCTGTCGAAGGGCTTCATGATGTACTCGTTGGCCCCGGCCTCGATCGCCTGCTGGATGTGTTCGATATCGTTCTCGGTGGTGCAGAACACCACCACCGGCCTGTCGCCGCCGGGCATCTCACGCAGTTTGCGCAGGAAATCCAGGCCGTTCATCACCGGCATGTTCCAGTCGAGGAGCACGGCATCGGGCATGGAGCGGATGCAGGCATCCAGCGCCACCTGGCCATCCTGAGCTTCTTCCGTGGAGAAGCTCAGCTCCTGGAGAATTTTCTTGGCCACCATCCGGATGACCTTCGAGTCGTCTACGATCAGACAGGACTTCATGCCACCACTTCGCCTCTCGTGGAATCACCAGTCGCATGCCAACGACTGGAGCGATACGGGTCACCGGGCCATACACGGCCAGTTCGTGTTAAAGTCCAAAACGTGCGCCACGTCAAGAACCCGCTTACAGCATCCCCACATTCATGACGTTCAGCCTATCCGCGGATCCGGCGGAGCCGGGGCCGCGACTGGCCATGGTCTTGCGTTCCCTCACGCGACGTTTTCCAGGGGACGGGTGCCGGCCAGGTTCCTGAGCGTGGCCAGCAGGGCGTCCCGATCGAACTTGGCGACATAGTCGTCGAACCCCACCTCGCGTCCGCGTTCGAAATCCCGCTCGGTGGCATGGGAGGACAGGGCGATCAGGATGACCCTGGCCCACCGTCCGTCGGCCCGCACCGCCTGGGCGAAGCTGAAGCCGTCCATGCCCGGCATTTCGATGTCCGAAATGATGACGTCGAAGTCCAGGCCATTCTCCCGCAGGACCAGGGCCTTGTCGGCGCTTTCGACCGACGTGACGTCATAGCCGGCGACCGACAGCAGCGGCGTCAGCAGATTGCGGAAGAAGGCGCTGTCGTCCACCAGCAGAATGCGCTGGGTACGAGCCTGGGCCTCGTGGCTGCCGCCCTCGTGGCTGCCGAACCAGTCGCCGAACGCGAGGGTCAGGTAGTAGCCGGCGTCGATGACGTCGGTGGCCTTGCCGTTGATCACCGCCGTGCCGATGAGGCCGGGCTGGTCCGCCTTCAGCTCGACCCGCAGACGATCCTCGACGATATCGACGATCTCGTCCACCAGCAGCCCCATGGTGTGCTCGCGATCGGCGAACACCAGCACCGGACGCCGTCCCTCGCCGCCCAGGTCGTAGCTCATGTCCACGGACACCAGCGGCATGAGCTGCCCACGGTACTGGACCACCGGCTTGCCGTAGGAGTGCTCGATGTTGGCGAGGTCGATCTCCTCCAGGCGGGCCACCAGGGCGAGCGGCACGGTCTTGAGGTCGTTGGTGCCGCCGGCGCGGAAGATGAGCAGCGAGGTCCGATCCCCGGCGCCCTTCTCGCGGAGTGCCGCGGCTTCGGTCGCCTGAGCCCCGCCCACGGTGGTCTCACCGGTGGCGCTGGCGATGCCGTTGGGGTCGAGGATCATGATGACGCTGCCGTCGCCAAGGATGGTGTTGCCCGAGAACATGGAGATGTGGCGCAGGATCGGCGCCACCGGCTTGACGACGATTTCCTCGGTGTCGAACACGCGGTCGACGATGATGCCGAAGGTATAGGTGCCGACCTGGGCGACGACGATGAACACCTCATGGTTCTCGGCCTCGGTGCGCTTGTCGAGCTTGAGCAGCCGGGACAGGGACACGAGGGGCAGCAGGCGATCGCGCAGGCGCAGCACCGGCGCGTCGTTGATGCGCTCGATCCGGTGTTCGGAATTGTTGGTCACCCGCACCAGTTCCAGCACGCTGATCTGCGGGATGGCGAAGCGCTCGCCGCCGCATTCGACGATCAGCGCCGAGACGATGGCAAGGGTCAGCGGGATCTTGATGACGAAGGTCGAGCCCCGGCCCTGCTGGGTCTTGAGTTCGATGGTGCCGCCGATCTTCTCGATGTTGGTACGCACCACGTCCATGCCGACGCCGCGCCCCGACACCGCGGTCACCTTTTCGGCCGTGGACAGGCCGGCCTTGAAGATGAACTGGGCGATCTGCTGTTCGGTCATGCCCTCGGCCTCGCCCTCGTTGACCAGGCCGTTGGTGATCGCCTTCTCCTTGATTCGCTGAATGTTGAGGCCGCGGCCGTCGTCGGCCACCTCGATGATGATGTGGCCGCCCTCATGGTAGGCGTTGAGGGTGATGACGCCGATGTCCGGTTTGCCGGCGGCGGCGCGGTCCTGCGGCGGCTCGAGCCCGTGGTCGGCCGAGTTGCGGATCATGTGGGTCAGGGGATCCTTGATCAGCTCCAGCACCTGGCGGTCAAGTTCGGTTTCGGCGCCATGCATCTGCAGGTCGATCTTCTTGCCCATTTCCAGCGACAGGTCGCGGACGATGCGCGGCAGCTTGGCCCAGGCATTGCCGATGGGCTGCATGCGGGTCTTCATCACTCCTTCCTGAAGGTCGGTGGTGATGTGGGAGAGACGCTGCAACGGGGCGACGAACTCCGAGTCGTCGCTGCCGCGGACCATCTGCAGAAGCTGGTTGCGGGTGAGCACCAGCTCCGACACCAGGGTCATCAGGTTTTCCAGCAGCTCGACGTTGACGCGGATGGTCTGGGCGGCGACCGCGGACTCCTTGGGCTTGGCCTCGCCGTCGATGATGGCCGGCGGCTTGGCGGTCGGCACCGGCACCTGGGGTGTCGACGAGGCGGAAGTGATGACGCGCCCCTCTTCCTCGGCGCGCTTCAGGGCCTCTTCGGCCTTGCGCTCCTTCTCCAGCTCCGCCCGAAGCTGGTAGTCGGTCGCGGCGCGCTTGCCCTGGGCCAGGGCCGCTTCCACCTCGGCCAGCAGCTCGGCGGCCACCGGGAAACCGTTGGCATCGAGAACCGGACCGCCATCGGTGGCAGCCGGGGCTGCCGCCGCTGGCGCGGGCGGCGGCGGCGGTGGCGGCGGGGCGGCGGCAGCCTTCGGCGGAGGCGGCGGAGGCGCCGCGGCCACCTCCGAGTTGTTGCCCTCGGCGAAGGCGTTGAGCTTGTCCTTGAGGTCGCTGTCGCTGCCCTCGGGCTCGGTCTCGTTGGCCTCCAGATAGGACAGGATTTCCTTGATGCGGTCGATGGTGTGCAGGATGACCGTGACCGCTCCGGCGGTCACCTCCAGCTCGCCGTCGCGGAACTTGCCGAGGACGTTCTCGCCGGCGTGGGCCAGGCTTTCCAGTCGCGGGAGACCAAGGAACCCGCAGGTGCCCTTGATGGTGTGGACCAGGCGGAAGATGTTCGAGAGAATGCCGGTATCGTTCGGGTTCTGCTCCAGGTTGACCAGCTCGACGTCGAGCGTGGCGATGCTCTCCGACGTTTCCGTCAGAAACTCGCTCAGCAGATCATCCATGACTCCCCCTCCAAGGCCTGGCCGCTACCGGGTTACGGGTTTTTCGACGGCGATTCTCCGACACCGTCGACCCACTATATCCAACGCAGTACGCTCATACGTACCCTAATTTCGGGACCACGGCTACAGAGAGCTTGCGGTCCCGGATCAAATTCTTTGCCGGCCATCATCAACCGGGATGGGCGTCAGGGGAGAGGCGGTCATTTCGATGCGGTCCGTTGCCCGCTCCAGCACCAGATCGCCCCCGAGCCGGCGGGTCGCCCGGGCGACGAAATAGGCCGGCACGGCGCGCACGCCAAGCCCGTCGCGGTGCAGGGCCAGGGCGGCCGCGGTGGCCTCGTCCAGGCGGGCACCCTGGCCGGTGGCGGTGACGGCGATGGTTTTTCCCGCCGCCCGTACCGTGATCCGCCCGTCGCGGGGCAGGCACTCCGACGCCACCAGGCCGAGCCCGAGGGCCACCTGCGCCACGTGAGGCGTCATCATCGCGCCGTCCCGGCCCTCGAGCCAGTCCACCTGGACCGCCACGGCGGCGCTTCGCGAGGCGGCCAGATACTCGGCCAGGAGCCGCCGGGCCGCGTCGGCGTCCACCGGCCGGTCCCCCGGCCGCCCGAGGGCGGCGCGGAAGAACTTGAGCCGGCGCGACGCGGCATTGGCGCTGTCATCCATCAGCGACACGGTCTCGGCGGCGAGCCCCGGGTCCTCCTTCAGGAGTTCGAGCCCGTTCAGGACCGCGCCGATCGAGCCGGCCAGCGCATGGCACATCCAGGCGCACACCAGCTCGGCAATCTCCAGGTCGCCATCGTCCGCCAACGGGTCCATCGGAGCGTCTTCCTCCTTACGACGACCTCAAGTATAGGGCCAGACGGCGCCGTTGACGACAGGGAATAGCCACTTGACGTCGGGGAGGTCAGGTCGGATCCTCGGACGCGGGGGACGATCGCTGGGGGTTTGCATGCGTGGAATGGCCGGCGCTCTGGCTGCGGTCGTCATGATGGTGGCGGTATCGCTATCGGCTGGATCACTATCGGCCGGGGCCGGGCCGATCGCCGAGTTCGAGGGGCGCCTGCGCGAGGTCTATGCCCAGTACCGGACCGCCCTGCTGGCCGCCGAGGCCGGTGACCGTCAGGCGGCCACCGCGGCCGTCGGTGGTTTCATCGAGGGATGGGCGGCGGTGGTGAAGGCCTATTCCGGCGCGCCGCCGCCCCACTATTCGGAGGACCCGGAGTGGACCGGGACCCTGGACGCCGTCCGCGACATGGCCGAGGACGCCCGGAGCAGTCTCGGCCGCGGCGACATCGAGGAGGCGCGCCACAGCCTCGAGGAAATTCGCGACGTCATGGCCGATCTGCGCCGGCGCAACGGGATTATCGGCTTCGGCGATCGCCTGGTGGCTTTCCATGAACAGATGGAAGGCGTGATCGACTCGGACTTCGCGCGCATCGATGGGCGCCAGAGGGGGGTCCTGCGGGAACAGACGGCGGTGCTTCTCTACCTGGTCGGGGCGATGCGCCGCGACGCACCGACCCACCTTGCCATCGACGACGAGTTCAAGTCGCTGGTCGATGCCCTGGACACGGTCATCGAGGCCCTGCACGACTCCCTCTCCGGCAGCGATCGCGCGGCGATGCTTCGGGCGGCGAAGGCGATCCGGCCGGCCTATGCGCGGTTGTTCCGGAAATATGGGTGATGATGGTTCATCTCTCGTCAGGAGCCGGTAAGGCTGAGGCGCAGGGTGAACACCCCGGTGATGCCGTGTTCCTGGCGGCGGCGGATTTCGCCGTTCAGCAGGTCGACGTAGCCCAGCGACATCGCCCCCTTGATCGGATCCTGGATCTTCAGGAACCGGCCGCTGTCGTTGGACAGCACCTGTCCCACTCCGGGAGCCATGGCGTCCGTCACGGGATCGAGGCGGAGCGAGAAGGCGGAATGGCAGTCCTCCATCGACGCCTGGTAGTCCACGTACACCAGGGTCAGCGACCCGTCCGGCGGCGGATCGAGGGGCACGAAGTAATGATTGATGAAGTCCTTGCCAATACGCACGGCCTTCATGCCGACCACCAGACGGCCAGCCACCGGCGACCGCACCAGACGGCCTCCCTCCACGTTCTCGACCGTCATGGACGCCATGCCCGTTCCCTCTCAGCAGGTTCGCCGCTAGGCTAGCAGAGCCCGATTTGCCGCCGCAAGGACCGCCATGCCGCCGCTGCCCCGATTCTACTTCCAGGATAGCCTCAACGTGCGGTCCTATGATGCGCGGGCGGCCCTGGACGCGACCCTGTTCGAGGATCACCTGCCGTTCTATGTCGCCCTGGCCGTCGAGTCGGGCGGGCCGGTGCTGGAGCTTGGGTGCGGCACCGGGCGGGTGGCGCTGGCCATCGCCGAGGCCGGAGTGGAGGTGGTGGGCCTGGATCTCGCCCCGGCCATGCTGGCCCAGGCCGAGGCCGCGCGGGCGCGGGCCACCGGGCCGGTGCAGGCGCGACTCGGCTTCGAACAGGGGGACATGACCGACTTCGACCTTGGCCGCCGCTTCGCCCTGGTCCTCGTTCCCTTCCGCTCCTTCCAGGAGCTTTTGACGGTACACGACCAGCGGTCGGCCCTGGCCTGCATCCGCGGGCACCTGGAGCCGGGAGGCCGGCTGGCCGCCGACCTGTTCGACCCCCGGTACGAGGCCATCCGCCCCGGAGTCGACGACTCGGTCGTCTCCCTGCCGGCGGTGCCCTCCGGCGACGGGACCATCCGGGTCGACATCCTGCGGCGGGTCAACGACCCGGTAGCCCAGCGGCTGACCGAGGTCTGGCGGTTCACCGCCGTGGCCGCCGACGGGACGCCGGTTCTGGTGGAGGAGGAGGTCCACAGCCTCAGGTGGATTTTCCGCTATGAAATGCGCCACCTCCTCGACCTCGAGGGCTTTGCCGTGGAAAGCGAGGCCTCGGACTTTCACGGCTCGCCTCCGGCCTATGGAAACCAGCAGGTGTGGATCGCAAGGCGGCGGTAAAATAATGCTTCAGGCAGGGCAATCGGGTGAACCTAATCAAAAGCCCTCTCCCCCCTCTTCCGGGGGGAGAGGGTTGGGTGAGAGGGGGGAGAAGCTCCCGAAATGGTGCCGGTTGCCCCCCCCTCACCCCGGCCCTCTCCCCCCGGAAGAGGGGGGAGAGGGAGTGAAGATGGCGGTTCTCCCTTCACCCGATTGCCTTCGGGCCAAATGACTTGCCCTGTGCGGCAGGCTCATGAGACTATTTCACCCTTGGGGGACTGGGACGTCCCGGCGGCGGTGTAGCGCGGTGCATGGTCAAGACGGGTTCAGAAACGAGCGGTGCGGCCGATGCGGCCGCAGCGAAGGTGGGGGACGGCCGGTTTGCCGCCGCGGCCGCCGCCATCGGCCAGCCGCTCCTGATCGCCCGTCATGCCGACAATACCCTTCTTTTTGCCAATGCGGCGGCCCGCGGCGCTCTCGAGCCCCTGCTCGGTGGCGACCCGATCGGCCAGCCGGTGACGGCCCTGCTCGCCGACGATCCCGAGGCGACCGCCTGCCTGCGCGAGGCGCTGCGCAAGGACGGCGGGCGGGTGCGCGACCTGACGCTGCGGCTCGGCCAGGGCTGGATCAGGCTGTCCATCGAGCCCTTCGACGACGGGGCCGTGCCCTGCGACATGATCTGCTGGTCGGACATCACCATCATCAAGGATGCCGAGGCCGAGTTCGCCCGCAGCCGAGAGGCGGCGGAGGCCGCGAACCGCGCCAAGTCCGAGTTCCTGTCGCGCATGAGCCATGAATTGCGCACCCCCCTCAACGCCATCATCGGCTTCGCCGAGATGCTGGTGGAGCAGGTGTTCGGGCCTCTCGGGTCCGACAAGTACCAGGAGTACGCCCGCGACATCAGCGACAGCGGACGCCACCTTCTGCTGCTGATCAATGACCTTCTCGACATGGCCAAGATCGAGCTTGGCCGCTATGAGCTGAACCGGCGCATGGTGGACGCGGCGGCGGTGGTCAATGGCGCGCTGCGGGCGACGCACAGGGCGGCGGAGGACAAGACGGTGGCGGTGGCGCTCGACGTTCCCGGCGGCATGCCCCGGGTCTACGCCGACGAGCGGGCCATGCGTCAGGTGATGGTCAACCTTTTGTCCAATGCCATCAAGTTCACGCCGTCCGGCGGCAAGGTCGAGGTCATGGCCCGGGCGGACGCCACCACGCTGACGGTGGCGGTGAGTGATGCCGGCATCGGCATCGCGCCCGAGGACATCGAGCGCATCCTCAGGCCCTTTGAACGCGGTCGCAATATCCGCTCCGGTGTCGACAGCAGTGCCGGCCTCGGGCTGCCACTGGCCAAGCACCTGATAGAAATGCACGGCGGCCGCCTGTGGATCGACAGCACTCCTGGTGTCGGCACCACGGTTTCATTCCGGATGCCGCGGATTCCCGGGTCCTCGTGAATCCTCGTTCCTGTTGCGGCTGCAACAATCCGGTTGCGGTGCGCAAAAAACTTTCTTGCTTCTGGGAGAGCCCTCACGTATCAAGGCGCTGAAACTTTATTACGGATGAAGCGCCTCATGGGGATGAAACGGACCATCGCTCAGGTGTGCGGGTTGCTGCTGGCGGGCGTGTGTGCCGTCGCGGCTCCGGCCCGCGCCAGCAACGACGGCTCTCTCGAGTGGTCGCCATGGAACGAGACGGTTCTGCCGTCGGACCAGGTCGCGGCAAGGCCGGCGACGGTCGCCACCAGGGATCTCCCCAAGATCCTTTCCGCCGCCGACGAGGCGGCCTATCGCGACATCTTCCGTCTCCAGGAGGCGGGCAACTGGGCGGCGGCGGACCAGATCATCCGGCGCCTGGACGAGGATACCCTCATGGGCGACGTGCTGGCCCAGCGCTTCCTGTCGCAGAAGGGCTACCGGGCCGGCTTCCCCGAGCTGCAGCGGTGGATGGAGGACTACCCGGACCATCCGGACGCCGAGGCCATCCACGCCCTCGCCCGGCAGCGCGGCGGCAAGAAGGCCGAGATCGAGTCGCCCCTCAGCGGCTACCTGTTCGGCGGCGGTGGCGGCGGTGACGGAACCCGTTGGGGGAGCGACTCCCGTGGGTCCTACCGCCATCTGTCGGAGGCACAGAAGAAGCAGGTGGACACGATCCGCAGCAGGTTCCGCCATCTCCTGTCGCGTGGGACCACCGACAAGGCCCAGGCCATCCTCGATGCCGACGAGACGAAGAAGCTGCTCAATCACGGCGACATCGACCAGATGCGCAGCCTCCTGAGCTTCGCCTACTTCCTCGACGGACAGGACGATCAGGCGTTGAAGTCGGCCGCCTCCGCCGAGGCGCGCTCGGGCAACAAGGTGCCCCTGGCCCAGTGGACCGCCGGCCTCGCCGCCTGGCGCAAGGGGCGGATGGATCAGGCGCGCCGCCACTTCGAGTCCCTGGCCCGCAGCCCGAAGGCGTCGAGCTGGATGGTGGCCGCCGGCGCCTACTGGGCGGCCCGCTCCAACCTGAAGGCCCGCCGCCCCGAGGTGGTGAACGGCTGGCTGGACATCGCGGCCCAGCAGCCGCGCACCTTCTATGGCCTGCTGGCCCGGCGGGCCCTCGGCCTCGAGATCCGCTTCGACTGGGACGCCGGTCACCTGACCGCCAGCGACGTGGACCTTTTGCAGGAGTCGCCCAGCGGCCGGCGGGCCCTCGGCCTGGTCCAGGTCGGCCAGACGGTGAAGGCGGAGCGGCAGCTGCGCAAGGTCTACCCCACCGCCTCCGAAGGCGAGGCCCGCGCCGTGGTGGCCCTCGCCCAGCAGGCCAACATGCCGGCCCTGGCCATCAGCCTGGCCGGTGTCCAAGACGAGGATGACGGACGGAGCAACGACGCCGCCCGCTATCCCGTGCCATCCTGGCGCCCGAACGGCGGCTGGCGCATTGACCGGGCGCTGGTTCTGGCGTTCGTGCGCCAGGAGTCCGGTTTCAATCCCGGTGCCACCAGTCCCTCCGGGGCCCTCGGCCTGATGCAGCTTCTGCCCTCCACCGCCTCGTTCATCGCCCGCAGCACCGGCCAGGGCCAGGCGGGCCGGGCCAGGCTCTACGAGCCCGAGACCAATCTGATGCTGGGGCAGCGCTATCTCGAGCACCTGCTGGAAGACCCGGCCATCAACGGCAACCTTTTGAAGATGGTGGCCGCCTACAACGCTGGCCCTGGCAATCTGGTGAAGTGGGAGAAGCACATCGCCCACAACGACGACCCCCTTCTCTACATGGAAAGCATGCCCTTCGCCGAGACGCGCATGTTCGTCGAGCGGGTGCTGACCAATTTCTGGATGTACTGCATGCGGCTAAACCAGCCGACTCCGTCGCTGGACGCCATGGCGAGCGGCGACTGGCCCTACTACGTCCAGCTTGACGACCAGTCGCGGGTGGTGGCCGAAAATGCCGGGAATTGACGACAGCCGACCGTTTCTTGCCGTTCGCGTCGCCGTGCTGACGGTGTCGGACACCCGGACGCTGGAGACCGATACCTCCGGCCAGGCCCTGGTGGACCGCATCGCCGCGGCCGGGCACATCCTGGCCGGCCGGGACATCGTCATCGACGACCGCGAGCGGATCGCCGCCAGGCTCAAGGAGTGGATCGCCGATCCGGGGGTCGAGGTGGTGATCACCACCGGTGGCACCGGTCTCACCGGGCGCGACGTGACGCCCGAGGCCTTCGCGCTGGTGATCGAGAAGGAGATCCCGGGCTTCGGCGAGCTGTTCCGCCAGCAGAGCTATGAAAAGATCGGCACCTCCACCATCCAGTCCCGCGCCGTCGGTGGTGTCGCCAACGGCACCTATCTGTTCGCGGTCCCCGGCTCGACTGGCGCCTGCAAGGACGCCTGGGATGGCATCCTCAGATGGCAGCTCGACAGCCGCCACCGCCCGTGCAATCTCGTCGAGATGATGCCCCGCCTCAAGGAACACCTGACGTAGGGGCCCATGTCCATCCTGGTCAAGATCTGCGGCATCACCGACGAGGACGGGATGGAGGCGGCGGTTGGCGAGGGCGCCGACTTGGTCGGACTGGTGTTCTTTCCACCGTCGCCCCGGGCCGTCACCGCCTCCATTGCGGCTGAACTGGTCGATCAGTTGCCCGGTGACGTGACCAGGGTTGGTCTGTTCGTCGATCCCGACGACGCCCTGCTGGAGCAGGTGCTGCGGGAGGTTCGTCTCGACCTGGTACAGCTCCATGGGACCGAGTCGCCGGAGCGGGTCGACGCGATCCGCCAGGAGTGGGCCATCGCGGCGATGAAGATGATCCCCGTCGCCACCGCCGCCGACCTGGCCGCCGCCGAGGCGTATTGCGACGTCGCGGACTGGCTGCTGTTCGACGCCAGGCCGCCCGCCGGCGCGACCCGGCCCGGGGGCAATGCGGTGTCCTTCGACTGGTCGCTGCTGCGGGGCCGGGACTGGCCGTTGCCGTGGATGCTGGCGGGCGGTCTCACGCCAGCCAACGTCGCCGAGGCCATCCGGCAAAGCGGCGCCACGGCGGTGGACGTCTCCTCCGGTGTCGAGGAGCGCCCCGGCGTGAAGAGTGCGGCCAAAATTCGCGCCTTCATCGAAGCGGTCGAGGCTGTCTGACCAGACCGTATCAAAGACTTGGCCTTGTCCCCGGAACGTCCAGACCTTACCATCTCTCTATCCAGCCGCGCTGGCAGGGAGGGAACCATGGCCGAGATGACTCGCCTGATCGCAACATTCGGCCGCGTCGTGATGGGGGTGGTCCTGATGACGGCGGCGTCCGCTGCCCAGGCGGTTCCGCTGGACCCCGCGGCGCTCGGGACCGCTCCGTTCACCGATCCCGCCGTCGTCACTCCCATGCCGCCCGAGTGGCTCGCCCGTCCCCTGCGGCGGGAGAACCCGGATGCGGACCTCGCCATCATCCTGGACCAGCAGATCTACGGCGCCCTCGTGCCCTTCATCGAGGAGTTCGCACGGAAGGAAAAGCTCAAGGTCGCCGTGCAGTCGGGGACCTGCGGCATCGCCGCGACCGAACTGGCCCGCAAGGCCATCGACATCGGCGGCTACTGCTGCGCGCCCGAGGCCGCCGACCGCCTGCCGGGCATCCGCTTCCACACCATCGGCATCACGGCGATCACCCTGATCGTCCACCCCGACAATCCGGTGGAAAACGTCAGCCTGGACGAGGCACGCCGGCTGTTCGGCGGCCGGATCACCAAGTGGTCGGATGTGGCCGGGACCCCGGCCGCCACCCGTTCTGGTGAGTCGGTGCGGGTCATCACCCGGCTTCACTGCAAGGCGCGACCGGGCCACTGGCGGCTGCTGCTCAACGACGAGGAGAGCTTCAGCCACGACGCCAACGACGTCGGCGCCATCCCCGACATGATCCGGGCGGTGTCTCTCCACCGCAATGCCATCGGCTACGAGACCAACTGGCACGTCGCCGTTCATGCCCCGAAGGCTCCGGTCAGGCAAATCCGCATCGACGGAGTCGACGCCAGGGACGCCGAAGCGCTGGCCCGGCACCGTTATCCGATCTATGAAGTAATGACCCTCACCACCTGGGAAGGGGCCGCCGCCAACCCGAAGGCCGATCGGCTGGTGGCCTATCTTCTTGAGAGGGCCCGTGATATCGGGGGCGAATACGGGCTGGTGCCGGTGCAGGACCTGGTCAGGGCGGGATGGATCTTCAAAGGCGATGAACTGGTCGGCGAGCCCCGGTAGACCGTCTAGACCGCAGCAACGGAGTGTTCCGGCATGACGGATCGGCCGTCCGGGGAAGACCGACGGGGCGTGCGCCATCTGGTCGGGGACCTGGTGGACCGCATGCCGTTGCCGCTGCGGGTGGTGCTGGCCGGTCTGCTGCTGGGCGGTCTGCTGCTGGTCGCCGTGGACACCCTGCAGAAGAAGCTCATCGACCGGATCTTTCGCGACGAGGTTTCCCAGCGCGTGGCCGAGGCGGCGGTGGACGATCGGTTGCGCTTCGACACCGCCGTGCGCTCGCAGCATCAGCTTGCCGAGGTCCTGGCCCAGCAGAGGGCCATCCACGACCACCTGGACGGCCTTTCACAGATGGAGCCGGGTGCCCCGGCGCGGTCGCCGATGGAGCCGGGTGCCCCGGCGAAGCAGTGGGAGATGTCGCCGCCCTGGATGCTGCGGCGGTCGCAGATGCAGACCTACGTCATGCCGGACTGGCTGGTTCTGCTCGACCATACCGGCCGGGCGCGGGAGGTGTACAGCAGCCGCGGATTGGCCCCGCCCGGCGAACTGCTGGAGCCGTCACCCCTGTTCCTGCACCGGACCGGCTCCCAGGCCCACATGACGACCCTAGGCGGCGTGCCGGTGGTGGTGGCCTCGGCGGTGATCAGGGACCGTTCCGGGGCGACGCGGGCCACGCTGGTGGTGGGGTCAAGACTCAACGAGCAGTTCCTGGTCCGCAGCCAGGGGCCGTTCCAGCGCATGGGGACGGTGGTGGCGCTGCTGGCGGGAGAGCCGCTGGTGGTCCTGACCAGCACCGATGCGGCCCGTGTCCCCACCGGACGGCCCCTGGACGACTTCGCCGGAGAGTACCTGGCGACCGGACAGACCTTTTTCGACTATGATGGATCGGACCTGCGGGTCAGCCTGGTGTCCTTCGTTCCCCGCCAGCGTATCGACGAGGCGGCGGGTCCCATCATCGAGCTGGCCCGGACCGAGCGGGTGGTCATCGCCGTCACCTTCACCGGGGCGTTCGCTCTCCTGCTTCTGTTGATTTCGATACGGCTGCGCCGCCATCTGCAGTTGATGGCCCGGTTCGCCGAGTCGGCCTTCGGCGTCCTGCCGACCGAGCTGCCGCGCGGCAATGAACTGGTCCGCCTCGAAAACCAGTTCCTGTGGCTGACCGGCGAGGTCATGTCCTCCCGCGTCGCCCTGGAACGGGAGTCGCGGGAGAAGATGGACCTTTTGGCCCAGCAGATCGAGTACGAGGAAAAGACCAAGCGACTCCTGGTGCTGCAACGGGTGACCGAGGCCCTGGACGTGGGCGTCATCAGCATCGGCGCCGATGGTCCGGTGGTGGAAAACCAGCCGATGGAGCGCTTCGTGCAGAGCTGCGGCTCGGTGCGGGCGTTCGTCGGCCGGGAGGGCGAGGAGATCCGTCTTCCCGATGCCCGCGGCCGGCCACGCATCTTCGCCGTGACCAGGGCGAGCATCGGCGACACGCCGCTGCTCCTGGTCCAGGACGTGACCCAGCGCCGCCAGGCCGAGAAGTCCCTCCAGGCGGTCCATACCCAGCTTGAGCGCCGCGTCGAGGACCGGACGCACCGGCTGCGGCTGGAAATCGCCGAGCGCGAGCATGCCGAGGCCAGGCTGCTTAAAGACCGCGCCATCATGGCGGCCATGGCCGAGGCGGCCCGCAGCCTGCTCAACGCCGCCCACTGGGAGGACTGCCTGGCGGACGTGCTGGCGGGGCTCGGGCGGGCGCTGGGGGTGAGCCGGGTCTACGCCTTCGAGCGCTGCCCCACCCCCGATGGCGCCACGGAAAGCGTGGCCCTCCACGAGTGGCGGGACGAGGACATACCGGCGAGCCGCCACCATCTGGATTTCGCCCTGAAGACCAGGGCCTTCGTCCACTGCTTCGACCGGCTGGGCCAGGGTGACCCCGTGGTCGGCACCCTCGCCGACTTCGGCGACACCGAGCGCGCCCTGCTGGAGTCCCAGGGCATCCGGGCGATCCTGATCATGCCGCTGTTCGTCGAGCGCCGCTGGTGGGGCGTGATCGGCTTCGACGAGTGCCGGTCCGAGCGGACCTGGGCCTCGTCGGAAATCGACCTGGTCCATGCCGCGGTCGACACCCTCGGCGCCGCCATCCACCGCCACCAGGTGGAGCGGGAACTGCGCGCCGCCAAGGACGAGGCCGAACTCGCGAACCGCGCCAAGTCGGAGTTCCTGGCCAGCATGAGTCATGAACTGCGTACGCCGCTCAATGCCGTGATCGGCTTCTCCGACATGATGCTGAGCGGCGTCTACGGCGCCATCGGCAGCGAGCGCTACCAGGACTATCTGACCAACATCCACGACTCCGGCCAGCATCTGCTCGGCATCATCAACGACATCCTCGACGTGGCCAAGATCGAGGCCGGCAAGCTCGACCTCTACGAGGAGGAGGTGACGGTGCCGTCGATGGTGGAGTCGGCGCTGCGGCTGGTGAGGGAGCGGGCGGGGCGGGCCAACGTCACGCTCGTCAACGAGATCCCCGACGGACTGCCGTCGCTGCGCGCCGACGAGCGTCGGCTGAAGCAGGTACTGCTCAACCTCCTGTCCAACGCCATCAAGTTCACCCCCGCCGGCGGCCGGGTCGCGGTACGGGCCGAAACCCTGGAGGATCAGGGGCTGGCCGTTGCCGTCGCCGATACCGGCATCGGCATCGCCGCCGGCGACATTGCCAAGGCCATGTCCCCCTTCGGGCAGGTGGACAGCCGCCTTTCCCGCAAGTATGAAGGGACCGGCCTCGGCCTGCCTCTGGTGAAGGGATTGATGGAGTTGCACGGCGGGACGCTGGCGCTGGAAAGCCGGGTCGGCGAGGGAACCGTCGCCACCATCCGCTTCCCCGCCTCCCGCATCATCGCCGTCTCCCCCGCTCCGGCTGAAGGCGAATGCGTCATGCCGCAGTGATCCGGTGCGGCTTAGCGAAAAGGACGTCACGTGGTACTCGAACGCCTGGACAAGACCTCCGGCATGCACCGCATCCTCCCCTATGGCTACCTTCTGGCACCGGTCGCGGGACTATTGATGTGGCTGGTGCTGGTGTACCTCCTTGATTACGCGGAAGGGTACGCCTCCTTCCTCAGCGTGTGTGTCGCGGTGGGAACCGCACTGACCGTCAGGCCTGGAGGGGGTGACTCATCCGATGGTGTCTCTGCGGATGCATCGGACGGCGGAGACGGTGGTGGAGATGGCGGCGGGGATTGACACGGGCACGTCCCGCACCCCTCTCCCCCCTGAAGGGGGGGGAGAGGGCTTTTCAGGGGTGCCCGGATGTCCCTGATCCTGACGGGGCTGCTGGCGGTGGTCGTGGTCGTGACCGCCGGGAGCGGGGTCATGGTCTCGGCGCCGTGGGTGGTTCGCGGACTGGCCCTTGGCGCCGAGGTCGCCACCGTCGTGTTGCTGGTGCGCGGCGGGCGGTCGCTGCTGCTGCTGTCGCCGTTGTTCCTGCTGGCCACCTCGGCCGTGCTGTTCTATTCGGTGGTGATCGCCCTCGGGGCGGCCTGGCTGCTCGATGACTGGGAAACCCTGTGGTTTATCCCGGCGTACCTCGGCCAGCGGGCGGAGGGACTGGTGCTCCAGTTCGCCGGGCTGTGCCTTTGCGTCACCACGGCCCTGGCCGTCGTCGTCCCCGTGAGCCCGGATCGCGGTCCGGACCTGAGCGGACGCCTGGCCCGGAGTCTGGCGGTTGCGGCGGCGGTCATCGCCCTCGTCTATTGGGGGCTTTTGAGTGGGCAGGACCGGGGGGCGGTGATCAAGGCCCTGCATGACGCCGCCCTGCCGGTTCTGGCGGCGCTGGTGGCGACGCTGGCGGAGCGGGGCGGGCGACTGGGCGGCGGGGCGGGACGGCTGTTCCTTGCCGCGGCTGCGGCGGTGGTGGTCCTCCTGTTCGCCGGCGGTGACGCCAAGACGGCCACCTTCATCGGCAGCGCCGGCTGCGGCGTGTACCTGGTGCGTGGAGCGGGACGGCTCGGCGGAATGCGGACGGTGTGGATCGGGACTGGGGTGGTGCTCGCCGTCACCACCGGGGTCGCCATCGCCACCATGGCGCGCTACGGTCCCCTGCACCGCGATCCGGGGCTCGGTGCCCCGACCATGGTCGATCGGCTGATGGCGCTGCCGCGCACGCTGGTGGTCAGCAAGATCATGTGGCGGCAGGCCGAGACGGGGGCCTGTCTGCAAGGCGTGGTGGACCGCCACCTGGCGACTTCCAATAAGCCCTCTCCCCCCCCTGAAGGGGAGAGGGAGAAGGTTATTGGAAGCGCGCCGGTCTATTTCCTGACGGCGGTGGTGCCGCGGGCGCTGTGGCCCGACAAGCCGTCGCTGTCCAACGGCCGGCTTCTCGGCGTCGCCTACTGCCGCCAACCGGAGACGACCATTCACGACGCGTCGGTCACCCTTCTCGGGGAGCCGCTGATCCGGGGCGGCCCCGTCGGCCTTGCGGCGGCGGGCGGCACGCTCCTGCTGCTCCTCGGGGCCGTCACCGTCGGCGCCCTCAGGGGCGGCCGCACTGGTCTGGTGGGGATGGGGGCGCTGCTGCCCTGGATGGTGGACTTCGACCAGAGCTTCGCCCTGTACCTGGCCAACGCGGTGAAGATGGGCCTGATCGTCGCCGCCGTGCTTCTGGGCCTGCGCCTGTGGATGGCGCTCACCAATCGGTCTCACCCAGAATTCGGCGGTTGATCATGATAAAGGGGAGCGCGAGGGCCTCCAGGCCCTCGCTCTTTACTCTTTCTTTCTTTTCAGACAATCACGCGTCGAACGCCGGCCGCTGCTCGGTCGTATAGCGGGAGACGGTTTCGGTGATCCGGCGGCTCGCATCCACGACCATGTGCTCACGCGAGAGGGCGGCGGTGATGGCGTCGGCCACCCGCGGCAGCAGGCCGATGGCGCGCGGATCGGCGTCACAGGGGGACTTCTGGATGCGGCGGATGACGTCCACCAGCGTTACCGCCAGGCCGCCCACATGATCGAAGCGGGTGCCCTTGAGACGCAGGCTGAGATCCTGGGCCACGAACAGCAGCCGGTCCAGATGCTCGACGGTTTCGCTGGTCACGGTGTCGGTGCGAAGGGCCGGCATGATCCGCTCCAGGAGCCACTGGATCTGCACGGAATGACGTTCCATGCGATGCTCGTTGACCACCGTCCAGCTCTTGTCGATGGCCTCCTGGAGCTGCCTGGCCGTCATTTCGCCAAGAACCCTGCTGCGCAGCGGGTTTGGCACCTCGATGCGCGGCAGCGGGTTGCGGTCGTCGGGACGCGGCGTCGTGCGGCGGTCCGGACCGATGTAGCAGTGGGTGACCACGAAGGGCTGGCGGCCGCCGATCATGTGTTCGATGCGACGCAGGAGGGCGCCTGGCTTCAGGGGCTTCAGCATGATGTCGTCGGCGCCGCAGTTGACCAGCCGCTTGATCGACTCGTCGGTCGGGTCGCTGGTCAGGGCCAGAACCAGCACGAAAGGATTGTCCCCGACGTTACGCTCGCGTACCGCACGCACGGTCTCGCAGAAACCGCAGCCGGTCATGTCGGCATCGCAGATGATGAGATCGGCGAGATTGAAGGAAACGCATTCGCGGATGTCACTGAGGGCGCAGGTATCGAAAATACGCCGGAACCCGTGGTCGAGAAGCACGCTCTTGGTTGCCTGGCGAACTTCCCTGTTGCTTTCGCCGACGACGACGCGTGCGACGTTGTAATGCCTGTCGTTCTGCATGGCACACCGTCCTGGTCCTGTTGACACCGTTCTGGGGTCAAGAACCGGCTCTTTCGAGACGAACGGCGGTTCCGGAGGCTTTCTTCCCCCGGGCGCCTGGGCGCCACGCGAAGAACCAGTCACGAGAATTCATTGTGACGTCGCGAAGTTAATAAAGAGTTAACACCCAGGGTCCACCATGCCCGCCCGTGTTCGGGAATTTGCTTTCGTGCCGCCAACCGCCCACAATCGGCCCGGTTCCGGACGTCCTCTGATGGGGAGACTTTGCGTTTGGCCTCCAGCGATCTTCAGCGTTTCGTGGCTCTCGCCTTCTGTCGCGCCGATGTGGTGTTCGAGATCGATCGGCTGAACACCGTCGTGTTCGTGGCCGGAACCACGCCGGCCTGTTTCGGCCGCACGACCGAGGACATCCGGGGCAAGCCCTTCCTGGACCTGATCGCCCCCCGCGACCGGCAGCTTGTGGCCGAGATCTTCGCCTCGGCCCGGCGGCGGGGCCGCATCGACGACATCGTGGTGCAGCTTTCCGGCTCGGGCGGACGGCCCCTGCCGGCGGCGATCGCCGGCTATCCGGTTCCTGATTGCCATGACAACATCTATCTTGGGCTCAAGGTGTCGCCGCCACCCATCACCCTTCCCCGGCCCGACGACACCCTGAAGATGGACGCCGAATCGGGACTGCTGGACCAGGCCTCGTTCGCGACGGCCGCGGCGGAGCGGGTCTGCGCCTATCCGCGGGCCGGTGGCGAGGCGCAGGTGACCCTGCTCAAGCTCGGCCATGTCACCACCCTGACCGACAAGCTTCCCCCCTCGGAGAAGACGCGGTTCCTGACCAAGGTGGGGCGCATCCTCAACGCGGCGTCGCTGGGCGGCAACATGGCCGGGCGCCTTGCCTCCGACGCGTTCGGCTACGTCCACATCAGGGGCATCGACGCCGAAACCATCAACCGCAAGATCGAGGAGGCCGCCCGCCAGACCCATCCCGAGGGCGCCAACGTCGACAGCCGCTCGGTCACTCTTGGCGCGCAGACCAGCGCCATGACCGAGGATCAGGTGGCCCGGGCCATCATCCACACCATGCAGCAGTTCTGCCGCTCCGACGGCTGCGTCAAGGCCGCCGATCTGAGCGAGGCGCTGCCGTCGATGATGTCCGAGACCTTCGACCGGATCAAGTACGTGAAGATGGTCACCCGGCAGAGCCACTTCGATCTGGTGTTCATGCCCATCTGCGACCTGAAGGACGGCAAGGTGCACCACTTCGAGGCTCTGACCCGGTTCCGCGATACGGTGGCGGGGGTCTCCCCCTACTCCCTCATCAGCCTGGCCGAGGAAGTGGACATCATCCGCGACTTCGACACCGCCATCGTGATGAAGGCGATCCAGATGATCGCCGACTTCAACCGGGAAAGCCCGATCCCGCCGATCGCGGTGAATATTTCGGGCGCCTCGATCGCTCATTTCGGGTTCGTCAACAAGCTGCATCAGCTTCTGGCCACCGATCGCCTGCTGCCGGAGCGGCTGATGCTGGAGATCACCGAGTCGGCACGGATCGAGCGCCTGGTCGAGGTCAACCGGGCCATCCAGACCTTCCGCCGGAAGGGGTTCAAGGTGTGCGTCGACGATTTCGGCGCCGGCGGGGCCAGCTTCGATTACCTGCACATGCTGGATGTGGACATAGTCAAGTTCGACGGGCCGGTCCTGAAACGCGCCTGTTCCTCGGACAAGGGCCGGGACATGCTGGGCTCCATGGTCAGGATGTGCCGGGACATGCGGGTCACGACCGTCGCCGAAATGGTCGAAGACCGCAGGATCGCCGCCCAGGCCCTGGAGTGCGGGGTCGACTTCGGCCAGGGCTACTATTTCGGCAAGCCGCGTCCCGACCCGTTCGCCTTCGCCGGCCGCTTCGCCGACTCAGGTACGAAGCAATTTTCCTAGTGTATTGACACAAACAGAGGATTCACAAGGACGTTGGAATATGCGTGTCCGTAGCACATGATATGATCGACCCAGGTAGCACGTGATCTGAGCGATCCTGGAATCCTTCCAGGGAGGGGGCGATGGGTCGGGGCAGAGTGCTATCGGAGGTCCGCGAGATGCGGTTTGAAGAGGTTATGGGTCGGTACGGCGACGGCCGGCTATCTTCGTCGCAGAGGAAGGGACGATGAGCCGTTTCCAGGGGGTCCGGGAGGTGATTGAGCAGAAACGGCTGCCCCAGGAACTGCGGCTGGCAGGGATCACGACCATGGACGAGGCCAATCTGTACCTGCGCGAGACGTGACAGATCCTAATCCCGCACGATATCGAGAGTCAGAAAGTGTGTCGCGCACGAGATGCACGGATCATAGTTGCGGATTGCCTGTTCCGCCCGCCATTTCAGGTCCTCGTCCGCCAGATCCAGATTGTGCTCGACCACCTGCCACAGATCGGCCTCGATGGACTTCTGGTTCTGCGAGGTGGGGGGGACGATGGTGGCCGCGGCGATGCTGCCGTCCTCGTTCAGGCGGTAGCGGTGATAGCAGATGCCGCGCGGCGCCTCGGTGCAGCCATGACCCTCACCGGCGCCGGGGGTGATGTCGATGCACGAGGCGTCCGGCTCCTCGTAGGCCAGAACCAGGGCCAGGGCGTCCTCGCAGGCCTGGAGGCTCTCGACGGCGCGGACGACGATGCTCTGGAAGGGGTTGGTGACCACCGGCCCGAGACCGGCCGCCGCCGCCGCCGCCCGCGCCCGCTCCGACAGGCGGTCGTGGTTCAGGGCATAGCGGGCGAGCGGCCCCACGTGGTAGACGGTGCCGTCCCGCATCACCCCGTGCAGGGCGTTGGAGTGGGCGACGTGCTCCTCCTCGAAGTGGAGGGGGAAGTCGCGCACGGGGATGTCGAGCCCGCGGTTGGACACCAGCCGCCCCTCGGTGATCGGGTACTCGGTCTCGTGGCGCAGGGCGACGAAGGTGTAGTCGCGCTCAAGCTCGGGAAAGGGGAACCCGCCCACCAGCCGGACGGTCTCGGCGGCGAGATCCACCGCCCGCCGCAGGGGCTCGATCAGGGCGCGCAGCTCCTCCCGCCTTGGAACGCGATAGAATCCGCCCACCCGCAGGTTGACCGGATGGATGGCGCGGCCGCCGACGGTGGACAGGATCGCATTGCCGATCTTCTTCAGCTCGAGCGCCTTCTCGACCACCCCCGGGTGCGCCGCCGCCAGTTGGATCGAGTCCTGAAACCCGAGGAAATCCGGCGCGTGCAGCATGTAGACGTGCAGGATGTGACTCTGGATCCACTCCCCGCAGTAGATGAGCCGGCGCAGGTCGCGCAACGGCCCGGTGACCCGCACGCCGAGGGCGTCCTCCATCGCCTGGGAGGCGCCCATCATGTAGGCGATCGGGCAGATGCCGCAGATGCGGGCGGTGATGTCGGGAGCGTCCGTGAACATGCGGCCGCGCAGCAGGGCCTCGAAGAAGCGGGGCGGCTCGAAGATGCCGAACTTGAGGTCGGTGATGCGGCCGTCGCGGATCCGCACGGTCAGCGAACCCTCGCCCTCCACCCGGGCCAGGGCGTCAACCTTGATGGTGCGGCTGGTCATGGCGTTCGCTCTCCCTGCGGAAGGCTTCGGCGTTGGCGTTGTAGCTGCGGAAAAGGTTGCGCACGAAGCGCCCGTCGCGGCCGAGCCGGTCGGTGAACCACTCGGCCAGCGAGCGGGTGTTGGGCATCTCCTTCGGCCCGAAGCATCCATAGCAGCCGCGGTTGCAGGCCGGGCACAGGGTGCCGCATCCGGCCTGGGTCACCGGCCCGAGGCAGGGCTCGCCACGGGCCACGGTCACGCACACCGTCCCCCGGCGCTTGCACTCGATGCACTCGGCGTAGGCGGGGATGTTGGGGCGGCGGTGGTTCAGGGTGGCGGAGAGCAGCTCCAGCAACTGACCCTTGCTGACCGGACAGCCGCGCAGTTCGAAGTCCACCGGGACATGGTCGGCGATGGCGGTGGAACGGGCCAGGGTGCTGATGTAGGCGGGGGTGGCGTAGACCGCGCGGATGTACTCCTGGTGATCGGCGAAGTTCCTCAGCGACTGGATGCCGCCGGCGGTGGCGCAGGCGCCGATGGTCACCAGGGACCTGGACTGGCGCCGCACCGCGTGGATGCGCTCGGCGTCGTGGGGGGTGGTGATGGAGCCCTCCACCAGCGACACGTCATAGGGTCCCTTGACCACGGCGCGGGTGGCCTCCAGGAAATAGGCGATCTCCACCGCCCCGGCGATGGCGAGAAGCTCGTCCTCGCAGTCCAGCAGGCTGAGTTGACACCCATCGCAGGACGAGAACTTCCACACGGCCAGCTTTGGTTTCCTGTTCTTGCGTGGCGCGGTCATGGGCTACAGCTCCCGGACATGGAAACGGTCGCGGATGGCGCTGTAGGGAAACACCGCGCCGTCCCGACAGATGAAGTCGCCGCCGTACTGGCAATGGCCGCAGAAGCCGATGGCGCACTTCATGTTGCGCTCCATGGAGACATGGATGCGGTCCTGGGTCACCCCCCGGGCCTCCAGCGAGCGGGTGGCGAAGTCCATCATGATCTCGGGACCGCAGACGAAGGCCATGGCGCTGTCCGGCTCGAACACCGCCCGCTCGATCAGCCGGGTCACCACGCCCACATGCCCCGACCAGCCCGGCCCGGCCCGGTCGACGGTGACGTGCACCGACATGTCGAAGCGGCCCCGCCAGTCGCGCAACTCCCGCTCGAACAGGATGTCGGCGGGGGTGCGGGCGCCATAGAGGATCACCACCCGGCCGAACTTCTGCCGCCGGGCGATCGTCTCGTAGATCACCGGCCGCAGCGGCGCCAGGCCGACACCACCGGCCACCACCACCACGTCGGAGCCGTGGGCCTCGTCCACCGGCCAGGCGGTGCCGAAGGGGCCACGCACGCCGATCACCGCCCCGGGCGTCAGCGCCGCCATGGCGCTGGTCACCGATCCCACCGCCCGCACCGTATGGACGAGATGCCGGGGATCATCGCGATCTCCCGAGATGCTGACCGGCACCTCGCCGACGCCGAAGACATAGAGCATGTTGAACTGGCCCGGCCGGAAGCGCATGGGCTCGCCCTCCACCGGCTCCAGGGTCATGGTAAACGTATCGGCCAGGTCACGGCGCCGCGTCGTGATGCGGTACGGCCGCGGCATCATGGGATCGGTACCGTCATGCCTGTCGGGGGCGGCCTCCATCACTGTCGAGCCCCCTGCTGCGGTGGGCCATAGACGTCGAGCATCTGCATGCGGGCGGAATGCAGCAGATCGGCCATGATGCCGGCGAAGCGCACGAAGATGCGATAGCCAAGCTCGTGGTTCTGCTCGCATTTGTTGCGCAGGCACACGGCGTCGATGGACAGGGCGCGCACCAGGGTGGTGGCCCGGGCGTCGAAGGTGCAGCGGTGGGGCGGGGCCAGCCACGACCAGCCAAGGACGTCGCCCTCGTGCAGGGTCTGGATGACGATGGGCTGCCGGCCCGGCACCCGCGCCTCCACCGCCACCGTGCCGTGGCGCAGGAGGAAGAACAGGGCGGCGTCGTCCCCCTCCTCGAACAGGTACTCGCCCACCTCGTAGCGGCGGTTCATGGCGCAGCCGGCGACGAAGGCGAGAGAGTCGGCGTCCAGGTCCTGGAACACCGGCTGCTCCTTCAGGAATTTCTCAAGCCCCTCCACCTGACCCATCGCCTCCTCCCTGTTCCGCCCGCCGTTCCAGGCCGAGCGCCCGCGTTTCCTCGGTGATGTCGATGCCCACCGGGCACCAGGTGATGCAGCGGCCGCAGCCGACGCAGCCCGAGGTACCGAACTGCTCGTGCCAGGTGGACAATTTGTGAGTGATCCACTGGCGATAGCGGGACGCCGTCTGGCGCCGCACCGGGCCGCCGTGGATGTACGAGAACTCCAGGGTGAAGCACGAGTCCCACAGACGCCACCGCTCGGCCGACGTCCCGCCGAGGTCGGTGGTGTCCTCCACCGTGGTGCAAAAGCAGGTGGGGCAGACCATGGTGCAGTTGCCGCAGCCGAGGCAGCGCTGCGCCACCCGTTCCCAGTGGGGCGAGCGGAGGGACTCCCTCAGCAGCGCCGCGTGATCGGCCTCCATGGTCCGGCCCATGGCCTCGGCCGTGCGGCGAACCAGGTTGGCGGCGGCGGCGAGGTCGGCCTCGGCGGCCGGGCGGCCGGGCAGCCGCCGCAGCACTTCCGCGCCACGGTCGCTCCCGGCCTCCATGAGGAAGTCATGACGCCCGCCGTCCATCAGCTCGGTGACGGCGATGTCGTGGCCCGGTCCCACCGCCGGTCCGGCGCCCATGGAGGCGCAGAAGCAGGTGCCACCCGCCTGGCCACAGGCGACGGCGACGATGAAGGCGCCCCGGCGGCGGCCGGCATAGACCGGGTCGGTGGCGGTTGGTGTGTGGAACACCTTGTCCTGGATGCGGATGGCCATCAGCTCGCAGGCGCGGACGCCGATGAAGGCCTGTCGCGGCGACTCCTCCGCGCCGTCGGTGACGGTGAAGCCGTCCCTGTTTCCCTCGGCCCGCCACAGCCGGACCCGCGGCGGGTGCAGGAAGCGCTTCCACGACTGGGCCGGCGCGCCATGGCCGAACAAGGCGCCGTCGTCGCGCCGCACCAGCCGATAGCGTCCTCCCTCCTGCTCGTCACCCCAGCCGGCGGCCAGGACGTCCACGCCGGCGACGTCGTCGAGCACCACCGCCCCATCACGAACCGTCGGCCCGATCACGCGGTGCCCCTCGTCGCGCAGCACGGCAATCAGGGCCGGAAAATCGGCCCGCGACACCATGACTCGGACGCCCGTGTCGGCAATGGAGGGATCGGGGTGCGGCATCGACGCTACGACCTCCCATGACGCGGATAACTCCAGCATGGTACACCGAATCGGAGCGTTCTGGTACTGCCCGAACGGATGATTTCCCGCAAAAAAAAGCCCTCCCCCACGATGGGGGAGGGTGAAGAGGGAGGAAAGGGCTGGTTTCAGTTCACCACGAACCGGGGTGACTGGCGGGCTCCGGCGGTGACCTTGGCCCACACCGCCCGGGCGATGTCCATGTAGGCCGTGGCATGGGGGCCGTTGGGCTCGAAGGCCACGATGGGGGTGCCGGCGTCGGAGGTCTCGCGGATCTTGATGTCGAGGGGAATCTCGCCGAGGAAGTCGCAGTTGAGTTCGGTCGCCGTCCGGCGCGCCCCGCCGTGGGCGAAGATCTCCTCGCGGTGACCGCACTTCGGGCAGACGTAGTAGCTCATGTTTTCGACGATGCCGAACACCGGCACCTCGACCTTGCGGAACATGTTGAGCCCCTTGCGGGCATCGAGCAGGGCGATGTCCTGCGGCGTGGACACGATCACCGCTCCGGTCAGCGGCACCCGCTGCGAGATGGTGAGCTGGGTATCGCCGGTGCCGGGCGGCAGGTCCACCACCAGGACGTCGAGCGGCCCCCACTCCACGTCACGCATGAGCTGCTCCAGGGCGCCGATGACCATCGGGCCACGCCAGATCACCGGCGCGTCCTCGGGCACCATGAAGCCGATGGACATCACCTTGACGCCGTGGTTCTCGAGCGGCAGAAGCTTGGTCTCGTCCTCGGTGGTGACGGGCTTGGCGTCCTTGAGGCCCATCAGCCGCGGCGCCGACGGCCCGAAGATGTCGGCGTCGAACAGTCCGGTCTTCAGGCCGAGCTTCGAGAACGCGAGCGCCAGGTTGGCCGCCGTGGTGGACTTGCCGACGCCGCCCTTGCCCGAGGCCACGGCGACGATGGAGCCGATGGAGGGCAGCGCCAGCTTGCCGTGCAGGGTCTGTTGTCCCGGTGGCCCACCCTCCTCCGGCGCGTTGGCCGGGCGCCTGGCTTCCGACTCGGCGTTGTGGGCGGTCAGCACGCCGGTGACCGAGACCACGCCGGGCACGTCCTGAACCATTTCCTCGGCGCGCTTGCGGTGGGGCTCGAAGTCGCGGGCCCGCTGCGGCGGCACCTCGATCACGAACGTCACATGGCCATTCCTGACCTGGACACTGGTGACCCAGCCGAGACTGACGATGTCGCCGCCGCTGTCCGAATCGATGACCTGCTTCAATGCCTCGACGACGTCGTCCCTGCTAACCTCGGTCATGCTTGAAAACCTCCCACTGGTACCAATATCCCCACCGACCTTGGCCTTATTACCCTGCCACGCCACGGGGTGCGTTGCGTGAACCGTCCGCGTGTCATATAAGGCTGGCTGGCGCATTTGCAAACGGTTTCGCCGTGGGTATGGCGCCGCCATTCGACATCCGCCCTGCCATCCGACGAGGGTGGCTCGGTCCCGAGGGAGAGGGAAGACACGCGATGCCATGGAACAATCAGGGTGGCGGCGGCCCATGGGGCGGCGGCGGCGGTGGTAACGGCGGTGGCGGTGGCCAGGGCCCGTGGGGCCGCGGCTCCTCGGGCGGCGGTTCACCTCCCCCGGACCTCGAGGAAGCGCTGCGGCGGCTTCAGGACAGGCTGCGCCGGCTGATCCCGGGTGGCATCGGCGGCTCGCGCGGCATCGTGCTGGTGGCCCTCGTGGTGGTGGCGCTGTGGGGCGCCACCGGGTTCTACCGGGTCCAGACCGACGAGGTGGGCGTGATCCTGCGCTTTGGCCAGTACGCCTACAAGACCGATCCCGGCCTGCACTACCATCTGCCGACGCCCATCGAGTCGGTCCTGCGGCCCCGGGTCACCAGCGAGAATCGCGTCGAGATCGGCTTTCGCACCGTCGGCGAGCAGCGCGGCCGGCCATCCAACCGGGATGTGCTCGAGGAAAGCCTGATGCTGACCGGCGATGAGAACATCATCGACATCGACTTCACGGTGATCTGGGACATCAAGGACGCCGGGAAGTACCTGTTCAACCTGCGCGACCCCGAGGGAACGGTGCGGGTCGTCGCCGAAAGCGCCATCCGCGAGGTGCTGGGCCAGACCACCATCCAGGTGGCCCTGACCGAGGGACGCCAGAAGATCGAGCAGCACACCCTGGAAACCCTGCAGCGACTCCTGGACGAGTACCAGGCGGGCATCCGGGTCAAGCGCGTGCAGCTCCTCAAGGTGGACCCCCCCGCCGAGGTGGTGGACGCCTTCAACGACGTGCAGCGGGCCAAGGCCGACCGCGAGCGCCACCGCAACGAGGCGGAGGCCTACCGCAACGGCATCATCCCCGTGGCCCGCGGCGACTCGGAGCGGCTCCAGCAGGAGGCCCAGGCCTACCGCGAGGAGATCGTCAACCGCGCCCAGGGCGACGCCAGCCGCTTCCTCGCGGTGTACGACGCCTATGCCCGATCCCGCGACGTCACCGCCCGGCGCCTCTACATCGAGACCATGGAGGAGGTGCTGCGCAACGCCGGCAAGGTGATCATCGATCCGAAGGCCGCCGGGAGCCAGGGCGTCGTGCCCTATCTGCCGCTGCCTGACCTGAAACCCCGCCGCACCCAGGCGGCGGCGCCGGCCGCGCACCGCGGCAGCGCCGCCGCCCAGGCCAGCGGCGTCCAGTCCGGGGAGTCACGCTGATGAGCCGCAACACGCTGATTGCCGCCGGCGCGCTGCTGCTGCTGCTCGCCGTGGTCGCCTTCGACACCTTTTTCATCGTTCACCAGACCCAGCAAGCCATCGTCATGCAGTTCGGCGACCCGAGGAACGTGATCCAGGAGCCGGGCCTCAAGATGAAAATGCCGTTCGTGCAGAACGTGGTCTTCTACGACAAGCGCGTCCTCGACCTGGACCCACCGGCCGAGTCGGTGATCCTGACCGATCAGAAGCGCATCGACGTGGACACCTTCACCCGGTTCCACATCGCCGACCCCCTGCGTTTCTTCCAGGCGGTGACGACCGAGAGCCAGGCCAAGGCCCGACTCGGCGACATCGTCAACTCAAGCCTCCGTCGCGTGCTGGGCAACGTCACCCTGCCGGCCCTGCTGTCGTCGGAGCGCGACGCCATCATGGGCCAGATCCGCGACCAGGTGGACACCGAGGCCAAGGCGCTTGGGCTCGCCGTCACCGACGTGCGCATCCGCCGCGCCGACCTGCCCGACGAGACCAGCCAGGCCATCTACGCCCGCATGCAGTCGGAGCGCCAGCGCGAGGCCAGCGAGGCGCGCGCCCAAGGCCAGGAGCTGGCCCAGCAGATCCGCTCCCGCGCCGAACGCGAGCGGGTCGTGATCGTCGCCGAGGCCCAGAAAAAGGCCCAGATCTCCCGCGGCGAGGGCGACAGCGACGCCATCCGCATCTATGCCGAGGCCTTCAACCGCGACCCCGAGTTCTACAGCTTCTACCGCTCGCTCCAGGCGTATCGGAACTCCCTCGGCGACAGTGATACCACCTTCGTGCTGTCGCCCAACTCGGACTTCTTCCGCTATTTCGGGGCGGGTCCGGGTCCGGGCCCCCAGGGCGCGGCACCGTAGGAGACGTCGGGACCCGGACGGCGATGACGGATCTCCTGACGGCGTTCGCCCTGGTCCTGGTGATCGAGGGCGTCACGTGGGCGCTGATGCCCGAGGTCATGCGGCGGACGGTGATGCGCATGGCCACCCTGCCCGGGGATCGGCTGCGCTTCGCCGGCCTCGCCCTGGCCGCCGCCGGAGTCGGGCTGGTGTGGCTGGTGCGGGGGTGATCCGTCCGTGTCGTGGTCTTTTCGTTGAATCCCGAACGGAACGGGACTACATGGTTCGGATGAAAGAGTTCTGATTGCGCCACCCGTGCCTCAGGTATGCAGGAGAACGCCGTGAACCAGCCCACTCCCTCCCCAGGACGTCATCTCGGCACGTCAGCGTCGCGCCCCCTTGCCGCCCGGTACCTGCGCCGATGGGTTGGAGCGATCGTGCTGGCTACGACCCTGGTGGTCGTCACGGCCGGGGCCGGCGCGCGGACGGCGCCGGAGAGCTTCGCCGACCTGGCGGAAACCCTGAGCCCCGCCGTGGTCAACATCTCGACCACCCAGGCCGTGGGCGGCGGCGCCGACCGTGGCCCGGAAATCCCCCAGTTTCCCCCGGGCTCGCCGTTCGAGGAGTTCTTCAAGGAATTTTTCGACCGCCATCGCCCGGACCCGCAGAAGCCGCGCAAGGCCACCTCCCTCGGCTCGGGCTTCATCGTCGACGCGACGGGCTACGTGGTCACCAACAACCATGTCATCGCCGATGCCGACGAAATCTCCGTCGTCCTTCATGACAACACCGTGCTGAAGGCCAAGGTGATCGGCAAGGATGCGAAGACCGACGTCGCGCTGCTGAAGGTGGAGACCGAGAAGAAACTGCCGGCGGTGTCGTTCGGTGACTCGGACAAGGCCCGGGTGGGCGACTGGGTGCTGGCCATCGGCAATCCCTTCGGCCTCGGCGGCTCGGTCACCGCCGGCATCATCTCGGCCCGCGCCCGCGACATCCAGTCGGGGCCCTACGACGACTTCATCCAGACCGACGCCGCCATCAACCGCGGCAACTCAGGGGGGCCGCTGTTCAACCTCAACGGCGAGGTGGTGGGCATCAATGCCGCCATCTACACCCCCTCGGGCGGCAGCGTCGGCATCGGCTTTGCCGTTCCCTCCAACATGGCCAAGCTGGTCATCCAGGACCTGCGCCAGTTCGGACGCACGCGGCGCGGCTGGCTTGGCGTGCGCATCCAGTCGGTCAACGACGAGATCGCCGACAGCCTCGGCCTGGCGAAGGCTCAAGGGGCGCTGGTGGCCTCGGTGTCCGACAATGGCCCGGCGGCCCAGGCCGGGATCAAGGCCGGCGACGTGGTGGTGGGCTTCGACGGCCGCGGGGTCGAGGAGATGCGCCGGCTGCCGCGCATGGTGGCCGAGACCGCCATCGGCAAGACCGTGGACGTGACCGTCTATCGCGACGGCAAGGAGCGCAAGTTCAAGGTGACCGTCGGCGAACTGGCGGAGGAGCCGACCGCGACGGCCGACACCAAGGGCCGTGGAGAGGACAAGAAAACCGATCGCGGCGGCAACGGCCGCGAGAAGGTGGGACCGCTCGGACTCAGCGTCGCCGCGGTCGGGCCTGAGCTCCGTCAGCAGTTCGACCTGCCGGCGGGGGCGCGCGGCGTGGTGGTGGTCCAGGTGGACGCCGGCAGCGACGCGGCGGAAAAGGGCCTGCGCCCGGGCGACGTCATCGTCGAGATGAACCAGCGGGAAGTGACCAACCCGGCAGACGTGTCGAAGCAGGTGGAGGCGGCGGTCAAGGCGAACCGCAAGTCGGTCCTGCTGCTGGTGGAAAACGAGGGTGGACTGCGCTTCATCGCCCTGAAACTCGGCAAGGGATGAGGGGAAGGATGAACGCGAGGAGACAGTCGCGCTGTCTCCTCGCGGGATTCTCTCGCCACCCGCACGACGTAGAACCGCATGAGTCGATCTATCCGCTCGACGGCATCATTCCATGACCAGGGTCGATTTTTATCACCTGCAAAAGTGGCCCCTGGACCGGGCGCTGCCGCAGCTTGTGGACAAGGTGCTGCAGTCGGGCCAGCGGGCGGTGGTGATGGCGGCCTCGCCCGAACGGGTCGAGGCCCTCGATCGGCTGCTGTGGGTCGCCGATCCGGCGAGCTGGCTCCCCCACGGCAGCCGCGCCGATGGATCCCCCGAGCATCAGCCGGTATGGCTCACCGATCGCGACGAGAACCCCAACGGCGCCACCATCCTGATCCTGACCGACGGCATGGACTCGGGCACCAAGGCCGGCTTTGTCCGCTGCCTGGACCTGTTCGACGGCAACGATCCAACGGCGGTCGACGCCGCCCGTCAGCGCTGGCGCGATTGCAAGGCGGCGGGCCACGACCTTTTCTACTGGCAGCAGACCGACCGCGGCGGCTGGCAGGAAAAGGCCCGCGTCGCCGCGTCCAGGCCTGATCTGAAGCCCTCTCCCCCCTCTTCCGGGGGGAGAGGGTTGGGTGAGGAGGGGGCCGAAATTCCCGAGATGGTGCCGCCCGCCCCACCCCCTCACCCCGACCCTCTCCCCCTCGAGGGGGAGAGGGAGTGAAGATGGCGGCTCTCACCTCTTCGCCCGTTGCCCGCGGTTTTTTCATTGGCCCAACTGGCCGGGGGTATTATCCTTTCCGCCGGGTGGCCTGACCGGTACGGCGGCGGGCATAGACAGGGGAACGCATCCACATGAGTCGGACCGTTTTTTCGGTTCAGGTCCTGCTCGAGAACCACTGGGTCGTCGAGACCGAGGTTGGGACCGAGGACGAGGCCATGAAGTTGGCCAATGGCCTGGTCAACGCCAACCAGCACGAGGGCGTGCGGGTCATCCGCGAATGGCACCGGGGCGATGGTGGCGTCTCCGACCGGGAAATCTTCAGCAAGCTTCTGACCGGCAAGGCGAAGAAGATCACGGTCAGCGCCATCGACCAGGCCAATCCCTGCTCCTCTCCCAACGACCTGTTTTCCCTGGAAAGCCGCCTGACTATCGGCAGGCTGCTGCGGAAACTGTTCGATGACATGGTGCTGACTCCGACGGAGCTTCTGCACCACTATCCGATCGCCAAGAAGTTTCTAGACGGTGACCTGCTGCCGGCGGCGGTCGACCGGGTGGCGACCCTTCAGGCCGCCGAGGTCGGCGTCGACTCGCGGACCCGCCGCGACCAGATCTACGCCATGGTGGACGTCCTGGCCGCCCAGGCGCGCGAGGCCGAGGCCGAACGAGCCCTGTGGAAGGTCAAGATCGACGATGTCGACACCCTGATCAAGACCGCCACCAGCGTCGGCGGCGTGGAAAAGCGGGATTTCCTGATCCGGACCGCCTTGTGCCGCGAACTGGTGGGCATCCGCTCGTGGATCGGCAAGATCGACCGGTTGGTGCAGATCGTCAACGACGACACGTCTCCGGACATGATGGTCATCATGGACGGCTTCATCGCCGACGTGCTGGCGGCGCCGGAAGCGACTCAGGAGCTGCTCGGCAACCATCCCAATCTGGCCGTCGCCCTCAAGGCTCTGCTGGGCCTGGTCTATGGCACCAAGGAAGGAGCCGGCAAGAACCTGCCGGAGACCACCGTCATCCTGGCCCGGCTGTTCGCGGAAGGCAAACTACCCTCCGGCACGGAGGTGATCACCGATCGCGTCCGCCGCCAGATCCATGGCCCGGCGGCCCTGTCCCGCAACAACCCGGACGAGGAGGACAATCTGTTCATTCAGATTTTCGCCTCGCTGCTGACCGAGGACGGCATCATCGGTGGCCCGCCGATGGCCGAGTCCCTGGTGATGCGGTTCTCCCGCAAGTTCGATGTCGGGACCACCGACGCCACCCGCGGCGCCATCTTCGGCCTGGCCGAGCTGGTGCAGCAACGCGCCCAGCGCTCCCGTTTCCTGCTGCTGGTGGCCGAGTCGGAGACCGGGCGTTCGTTCGGTGAGGAAATCGGCCGGCACATCCTCGAGATGGCCAACAAGGCCCCCGACATCCACAATTTCGTCCACTATCGCGAGACGCCGCTGCGCAAACTCACCATCATCACCAGCCTGATGCGCCGGGCCCTGGCCTCCACGGCCGTGCCGGCGGCGGTGGTGCAGGATATCGTCAAGCGGTTCGACCACATGCTGGTGGAGTACATCGACCGCGAGAAACTGGTGGAAAAGCTCGACGATCCCAGCCATCCCTTCCGGGCTCGGGCATTGCGGCTGGTGAAGTTCTGCGGCTCGGGCGTGCTGATCGAGGGCGAGGCCCTGGAGGTGATGCGCCAAAGGGTGGTGGAGCTTCTGCGTCGCCCCCGCTTCGTCGAGGAGTTCACCCAGGGCATGCGTGACGCCGATGAGGCGAACCGCAGCGTGCGGGACTTCCGGCAACTCCTGGTCCAGTCCGGCTTCTCGGCGTGATGGACTCCTGGATATCTGGAAGGGCCGGACGGCAGAACCGACGTGAGTGGTGCCCTTGACGTCCGTGATCGATTGGAGGCGGAATGTTCCGGGGAAGCAGCGTCGTTGCCGTCCTCAGTCTCATGGCGGCCTGTACGCCGATGCACTGGGAAAGACCAGGGTCGACTCCGGCATCGGTCAACCAGGACCTGGACGACTGCCGGGTGCGCGCCTCGCGACAGGCGTGGGTCGATGAGTGGTTCTACGCGCCGCCAACCCTCGGCTGGTCTCCCTATCCCTACCGGCAGTATCCCTACCCCTACGGTCCTTACTATTCCTTCGGCCGCTCCGAGTTCTTTTTCCGCGAGCAGAACCTGACCACGTTCTGCATGGAGGCCAAGGGATACCGTCTGGCGCCCGACGAGACGGCGGGAACCGGTCACGCCACCCCCCCTCCGGGGCCATGATGAGGAGTGATACCGGCGAGCTGAATGACCGACTCACGTCTGGTTCAGACGCGTTCCGAACCGGTTCACAACGTGCTGGCCTTGAGAAAAAAGACGCAACACGGATGAACACGGATATCCACGGATAAACACGGATACAGAGTACCAGGAAGTTTCCCCGTCTTTACCCGTGACAATGTATTAATAATAATAAAATATTACAGTACGATATATTCACGTGTCTCACTAAAGCCTATGTCAAACTCGCTGCATCCGTGTTCATCCGTGGATATCCGTGTTCATCCGTGTTGCGTCTTTTTTCTCTACGCCGGCAAGGTATTGGGCGCATGAGTCGTTCTTTCCGCTCGCTGGTATCATTGATGCTGTGGGTCAATCATCCCGCTCAACGGTATGATGCCGGGAAAATTTTTCCCCGGTGCATGAACCTTTCGGGGCAGCCCATCGTTGACGTGGGTGTACGACCTCGGACTCCGAGGGTCCGGGGCGTCTCTTCCGATGGAGGATGACATGCCCCTTGCCAGCCACTCGACCGCCACCATAGCCCAGTCGCTGAGCGGAATTGGTTTTCCCGCCAATAGGGATGACCTGGTGGAGCACGCGAGAAAGAACAAGGCCGACAGCGAAATACTCAAGACACTGAAGGAAATGCCAGACGAAGACTACCGGAGCATGGCGGATGTCTTCAAGGGAGTCGGTCGCGCCCATTGATGGTGTGTGAATGGACTATCGTCACGACCGGTACCTGCCTTCTCCTTCCTCTTCGGGGGGAGGGGAGGGGGGCCTGCCGGGGGAGATCGTCGTGCTTTGGGCGGTCGTGGCCTCGCGTCTCCTTCCCTGCGGTCGAAGAGCAAGTGATTTGAGTTATTATAATTCATGGTGATTCGCACGATGATTGTGTAAGATGGACGATTGGCGTGTTTTCGTCTTGATTGTTATGCCTGGGTTGCGCTACCTGCGATTGGTGCATCCTGCCGATGATAGGGAATGACATGACCGATCGACCGAGCTTTCCCATCGTCGTCGTTGGCGCCTCCGCCGGGGGGGTCGAAGCCCTCGAGAGCTTCTTTCGCCCCATGCCGGCGGACTCCGGTGCCGCGTTCATCGTGGCGACCCACCTGTCCCCCTCCCACGGGAGCCTGCTGCCGGAAATCCTGGCCCGCGTGACGACGATGCCCATTACGCCGGTGGCCGAGGCTGTGTCCCTCGAGGAGAACCATGTCTATGTGATCACACCCAACACGGTGCTGACCGTGGCCGGCCGGACTCTGATGGTGAGGGAGCGTGCGGGTGAGCGCAACATCATCGACATCCTCATGACCGCGCTGGCTCAGGAGGCGGGCGATCGGGCGATCGGCATCATCCTCTCCGGCACCGGGAGCGACGGGGCCATAGGTATCACGGCGTTGCGCGAGGCGGGCGGCTTCACCCTGGTCCAGGGCAGCACGACGTCGAGGCCGGGGTACAGCGGCATGCCGGATACCGCCATTTCCACCGGTGCGGTGGACTGCGTGCTGCCGGTGGAGGATATGCCGGATCGCATCGTGCGTTACGTGCTCTCCCTGGCCGGTTCACGGATCGGGGAGGCGGGTGGCGCGGACGGAGGGGCCGGCGTGACCGAGGCCATGGAGGCCCTGTACGTCCTTCTTCGGACCATGGCTGGTCACGACTTCAGCCGCTACAAGAACAAGACCTTTCTGCGCCGGGTGGAGCGGCGGATGCACGTCCGCCAGATCGACGACCTGAGCGCCTATGTCGATTTCGTCCGCACCGATCCGGAGGAGGTGCATCTTCTGTTCCGTGACCTTCTTATCGGCGTCACCAACTTTTTCCGCGATGCCGAGTCGTTTCAGGCGCTGCAGGAACGGGTCATCCCCCGGCTGTTCGAGGGCAAGAGAGCGGACGATGTGGTGCGCGTCTGGGTACCTGGGTGTGCGACCGGAGAGGAGGCCTACTCCATCGCCATCCTGCTCCAGGAGTGGCTCGACCGGATGGATCCTCCGGTCAGGATACAGATCTTCGCCTCCGACCTCGACGAGCGCGCGCTCAGCACCGCCCGCCTTGGCCAGTACCCGGAGAGGCTGCTGGAGAACGTGTCGCCCGAGCGCGTGGCCCGCTTCTTCACCAGCGATGGGACGAATTGTACGGTTGTCAAAAGCATCCGTGATGTGTGTCTGTTTTCGCTGCACAGTCTCATTCGCGATCCTCCGTTCTCGCAGCTCGATCTCATCTCGTGCCGCAACCTGCTCATCTACCTCGATGTCACCCTCCAGAACCAGGTCATTCCCCTGTTCCACTATGCGCTGCGCTCGGGCGGCTTCCTGTTTCTTGGGCCGTCGGAGAACATCGGTCAGCACGGCGCCCTGTTCTCGCCCATAGACAAGAAGCACCGCGTGTTCCAGCGCCGCAGCCAGGTGGCCCGGACGATGGTGTTTCCCCTGCTGCCCCAGTCCGGCTGGCTCATGCGACAGCCTCGGGACGTCGCCACGAATGACACGACCAGCCAGGATCTGGCGCGACGGGTGGAAAGCCGCATGATCGAGAAGCATGCGCCGGCCCATGTGGTGGTCAATCGCGACGGCGAGGTGGTGCACTTCTCGGCCCACACCGGCAGGTATCTCGAGGCGCCGGCGGGGGCGCCGAGCAGCAACCTGATGTCCATGGTGCGGGACGGGCTGCGGCATGCCGTGCGCTCGACCCTGCAGGAGACGATCGAGTCCCGTGGCACGGTGACCCGTGAGGGCATTACCTTCGACGTGGACGGTGGTCAGCAGACGGTCAGTCTGGTGGTCGAGCCAATCAACGAACCGGGGCGCGAGGAGGGGCTGTGGCTGTGCGTGTTCCGTGACGTCGGCCCGACCCGGTTCAACGATCGGCCGGCCCAGCCGGTTGATCAGCCGGCCCACGATCAGTCCGTCACTCAGCTCGAACGCGAGTTGCAGCAGACGCGGGAGCGCCTGCAGACGGCCGAGGAGGAACACGTGTCCTCCCTCGAGGAACTGAAATCGGCCAACGAGGAGCTTCAATCCGTCAACGAAGAACTCCAGTCCACCAACGAGGAATTGGCGACGTCGAAGGAGGAACTTCAGTCTGTAAATGAAGAGCTGCAAACAGTCAACATTGAACTAATGACTAAAGTTGAAGAAACTGATCGAGCAAACAGCGACCTTCGGAATCTGTTCGACAGCACGCGTATCGCGACGATCTTCCTTGACCGCGATATGACCATACGCAGCTTCACACCGGCCATCAGCGAAATCTTCAAATTGATTCAGAGCGACCGCGGGAGACCCCTTTCGGATATCGCAAGCCTTCTCGATTACGGCAGCTTCAGCGATGACGTGCGAACGACCATCGACACCCTGCAGACGATCGAAAAAAACATCAGCCACAGCAGCGGCCAATCCCACTACCTGGTGCGCATCCTGCCCTATCGCACCGTCGACAATCGCATCGACGGCGCCAGCGTGACCTTCATCAACGTCACCCGCATCGTCGAGGCGGAACGCAAACAGCGCCTGCTGGTGGACGAACTCAACCACCGGGTCAAGAACATCCTGGCTGTGGTGTCGTCGATGGTCGGGCGGATGGTCCGCCGCTATGCCTCCTTCGACGAGTTCGCCGCCGCCTTTGGCACCCGCATCATGGGATTGGCCAAGACCCACGAGCTTTTGTCGGAAAGCGGATGGTGCGACGTGGATCTCGGGGACCTCGTGCGGGCGGAGATCGCCCCCTTCACCCGTGACGACGTCGGGCGGGTCGCCATCGCCGGACCCGGCGTGGCCCTACGCCCGAGGACGGCCACCGCCCTCGGCATGGTGATCCACGAAATGACCACCAACGCGTTGAAGTACGGCGCGCTGTCGGTGCCGGACGGACGGCTGCAGGTGGACTGGCGGCCGGAGGCGGGGGAGCACGGCCAAAAACTCGTCCTGCGCTGGAGCGAAAAGGATGGTCCGCCGGTTTCGGTGCCGACCCACAAGGGATTCGGTTCCGAAATGATCGCGCGCAGCCTCGGTTTCGAGCTGAACGGGACGAGCGCCATCGACTACCAGGAGGACGGGATCAAGGCCACGTTCACGATCCCGGCCGACGAGGATCTCATGCTCATCCGGGAGGGCTGACGGCCATGCGAACCGACAAGCGACGGGTGCTGGTGGTGGAGGACGAGCTTCTGGTGGCCATGGGCATCGAAATGGTCCTGGAGGACGCCGGCTGCCTGGTGATCGGGCCGATCGCCCGCCTCCAGGAGGCCATCGAGGCGGCCCGCGACGCCGAAATGGACGTGGCGCTATTGGACGTGAACCTCCGCGGCGACGAGGTCTACCCGGTGGCCGACATCCTGGCGGAACGGCACATTCCTTTCGCCTTCCTCACCGGCTATGGCCCCGAGATTCTCCCCACCCGCTATGCCGGCCGCCGCGTCCTCCACAAGCCCTTCGTCTCCGACATGGTCACGAAAATGGTCGACTCCCTGGCCGGGTCGGCGTGAGGTGGAGTAAAAGCCACTGTATTGCGTCCTTCACACATCCCCGCCCCATGCCCGGCATGGTGGGCTGCCGGGTCCGGACTTTGGGTGGAAGTCCGTGGGAGCGGCGATTCTCACGCCGCGCACCACATCCCTGAACGTGTCGCGGTCGAGGCCGGTCACCGCCTGGAGGGCGCTGGCCGAGCCGGCCGCCGTCGCGTAGCGCAGGGCGCAGGGCATCGGGTGACCGATCAGCAGGGCCGTCACCAGTCCGCCGAGAAAGGCGTCGCCGCTGCCCACCGGGTTGGTGGCGTGGAGGGGCGGGGGCTCGGTCCGCCATACGCCGTCGCCGGTCACCGCCACGGCTCCGGCTCCCCCGAGGGTCAGGACCACGGTGGCGATGCCCCGCGCCCGGAAGGTCTGGGCGGCGGCGATGGCGTCGTCCACGGTGTCGATCATTCGGCCGAGGTATTCACCGGCCTCCGCGGCGTTGACCTTGACTCCGGTGGGCCGTGCGTCCACCGCCGCCCCCAGCACCGGCCCCGAAGCGTCCACCCACACCGGCCGGCCAAAGGCCAGGAGGGTCGTCACCAGTTGGCCGACGTCGGCCGGCGCACACCCCGGCGGCACGCTGCCGCACATGCAGATGCAGTCGGCGCGGCTCGCCTCGTCGAGGACGGCGGCGGCAAGCCGTGGCCAGCCGTCCCCGGTCACCACCGGACCTGGCGCGTTGAGCACCGTCGGGTGGCTGCCGTCCGGGTCGAGGACGATGACGTTGGTGCGGGTCTCGCCGTCGATCCAGGTCCAGCGTCCGTCCAGGCCCTCGCGCTCGGCCATCTCGGCGGCGACGCGCCCGGCGTGCCCGGCGAGGAATCCGGCGCAGACCGCCCTTTCCCCCAGGGCGCGGATGGCCCGGGCCACGTTGACGCCCTTGCCGCCGCAGCCGGCCGAGACCTCCGCCGCGCGCCACACCCGGCCCGGAGAGAACCCGGGCACCAGGTGCGTCCAGTCCACCGACACGTTGGGGGTTATGCAGAGAATCGTCTTGTGGTGGCTCATCGCGGAAGGGCCCTTTCCACCAGCCGGCAAAAGAAGCCGGCCCCCGTGGGGAGAATGGCGTCGTTGAAGTCGTAGTAGGGATTGTGCAGCCCGGGACAGCCCCGAGAGTCACCCTCGCCCTCGCCATTGCCGATGAAGGCATAGGCCCCGGGCCGGAGCTGGAGATAAAAGGAGAAGTCCTCGGAGAACATGCTGGCGGGCTGGGGGCCGACGGCGGCCTCGCCGACCAGGTCGATGGCCACCTCCCGCACCAGGTCCGCCTCGGCGGCGCTGTTCACCGTCGGCGGATAGCCCGGCATGTAGGTGAACTCCACCGACACCTCGTGGGCGGCGGCGATGCCGTCCAGGATGCCCTGCATCCGTCGTCGCGCCATCGCCCCCACCTCCGGATCGAAGTAGCGCACCGTGCCGCCGAGGCGGGCGCTGTCGGGGATGACGTTGAAGGCCTCGCCGGCGTGGATCTCGGTCACCGAGACCACCAGGGTGCCGGTGGGGATGACGTTGCGCGACACCACGGTCTGCAGGGCGGTCACCGCCGCCGCCGCCGCCACCAGCGGATCCCGCGTCAGGTGAGGGGCGGCGGCGTGGCCCCCTCGTCCGGTCAGCACCACCTGGAAGCGGTCGGCCGCCGCCATCACCGCGCCGGGCGAGACGGCGAAGCTGCCGGTGGGCCGCCCCGGCATGTTGTGCAGGCCGTAGATGGCGTCGACGGGGAAGCGCTCGAACAGGCCGTCCTCGATCATCGCCCGCGCGCCGGCCTGGCCCTCCTCGGCGGGCTGGAAGATCAGGACCACGGTGCCGCGGAAGGAACGGGTCTGCGCCAGGTGGCGCGCCGCCCCCAGGAGCATGGCGGTGTGACCGTCATGGCCGCAGGCGTGCATGATCCGGGGATGGATCGAGCGATAGGGCCGATCGGCCAGTTCCTCGATGGGCAGGGCGTCCATGTCGGCCCTGAGGCCGATGGTCGGCCCGACTCCGTTGCGCAGCACGCCCACCACGCCGGTGCCCCCGACTCCCTCCACCACCTCGTCGACGCCGAATTGCCGCAGGAGGCCGGCCACCACGCCGGCGGTCCGCCGCTCGGCATAGGCCAGCTCGGGGTGACGATGGATGTCGTGGCGCCAGGCCACCATGTCGTCGTGAAGCGCGGCAACTCCGGGATTGAGCGGCAACGATGTCTCCGTCGATGATCGGCGCATGGGTCTCCCTCCATCCTAACCGAGTTGCCGGGAGTTTCTCCACAGTGGTAAATGGTCCCCGCATTCACTGCCGCCCAGGGATGGCGCCCCATGATCGTCCTGTTTACCGATTTCGGGCTGGAGGGACCCTACGTCGGCCAGATGCTGGCGGTGCTGTACCGGGAAGCGCCGGGAGTTCCGGTGGTCAATCTGTTCGCCGATGCCCCCATCTTCGATCCCATGGCCTCCGCCTATCTGCTGGCGGCCTACGTTGAGGTCTTTCCACCCGGCAGCGTGTTCCCGTGCGTCGTCGACCCCGGAGTCGGCAGCGCCCGCGCGCCTCTGGTGGTGGAAGCCGACGGCCGTTGGTATGTCGGCCCCGACAACGGCCTGTTCGAGCCCATCCTGCGCCGCGCCACCGCGTGCCGCGCGTGGGAGATCGACTGGCGACCCGCCGTTCTCAGCGCGAGCTTCCACGGCCGCGATCTGTTCGCGCCGGTGGCCGCCATGCTGGCTCGCGGCGAGTCTCCGCCCGGCCGGCCGGTCGCGGTCGAAGCCCTGCGCCGGACCGGATGGCCCGACGACCTGGCCCGGGTGGTCTACATCGACCGATTCGGGAATATCATGACCGGATTGCGCGCCCGTCTCCTGAACCGTGAGGCCGTCCTGGTGATTCGGGGGTGGCGGGTAAGGTGGGCCCATACCTATTCAGATGTTCCCGTGGGCGCCGTGTTCTGGTACGAAAACGCCAATGGCCTTGCCGAGTTGGCCGTGAACCAGGGCGCCGCCGCGACGGTGCTGGGGGTCGGGGTCGGGACGCCGGTGGACGTCGCCTGGAAGACATAGACAGTCACGACGACAATGTCGCGGAGTCGATGTGATTTTTTGTCTACTTCGCGGAAACTTCGGCATAAACTGCCTTGGGGTTGGTCCGCATGGCTTTGCCGCAGGAGCGATTGGGTATGGGCATAAAGGTCAAGTTCTGGGGTGTTCGCGGCAGCATCGCCTGTCCCTCGCCCAATCACATCGTCTACGGCGGCAACACGAGCTGCATCGAGGTGGACGCGGGTGGGCATGCCCTGATCTTCGACGCGGGAACCGGTATCCGCAATCTGGGCGTGGACTTCATGCGACGCGGCATCACGAACGGCGTCCTGCTGCTGACCCACACCCACTGGGACCACATCAACGGCTTTCCCTTCTTCTCTCCGGCGTTCAAGCCGGGCAACGCCTTCAGCATCCGCGCCGGGCACCTGATGGACCAGGGCGGCATCCAGGACATTCTCGAGGGCCAGATGGCCAACCCCATGTTTCCGGTGCCGCTGGCGGCGATGAAGGCGCAGCTGACGTTCGAGGACTTTCGCGCCGGCGACAGCTTCGTCCTGTACGACACCATCAAGGTCCGGACCGTTCTGCTCAATCACCCCAATGGGGCGACCGGGTACCGGGTGGACTGCGAGGGATCGTCGGTATGCCTGGTCTACGACACCGAGCACATCCCTGGCAAACCGGACCGCAACGTGCTGGAGCTGATCCAGGGGGCCGACCTGGTGATCTACGACTCGACCTACAGCGAGGCCGAGTTCCCGGCCAAGGTGGGCTGGGGCCACTCCACCTGGGAGGAGGGGGTGCGTCTGTGCCGGCAGGCCGACGTGAAGCAGATGGCCATCTTCCACCACGACCCGGACCACGACGACGCCTACATGGAGGCCATGGAGGCCGAGGCCCGCACCCGCTGGGAGGGCACCGTGGTCGCCCGCGACGGCATGGAGATCTTCCTGTAGCAGGCTCGGAAAGCCATCGGGATTGAGTTTTCCGGGCGGCTTGGGCAGTATGCGCCGGTGCTTCCGCCCGCCCGGGGCTGCGGCAATTGCAATCGGGGATCATCGTCATGGATTTCAGCAGCGCGCGCGGCAGAATGGTCACCAACCAGATTCGGACCAACCACGTCACCGACCCGCTGGTGGTGGCCGCCATCTCGGGCCTGCCGCGCGAGGAGTTCGTTCCGGGCGCCTGCCGCGGCATCGCCTATATGGACGCCGACCTGGATCTGGGAGCCGGGCGCCATCTGATGGAGCCGATGGTGTTCGCGCGGCTGTTGCAGATTGCGGCGATCCAGCCCGGCGATGTGGTCCTCGACATCGGCTGCGCGACCGGCTATTCGGCGGGCGTCCTGGCCCGCATGGCGGGCACGGTCCTGGCCGTCGAGTGCGACCCGCGGCTGGCGGAGGCGGCGACCGAGGCCCTGAACGCCCTGTCCATCGACAATGCCGCCGTGATGGTGGGGCCGTTGGCCGAGGGATATCCGGCTCAGGCGCCCTATGACGTCATCGTGTTCGAGGGCTCGGTTCCCCGCATCCCCGACCGGATTCGCGATCAGCTCGCCGAGGGCGGCCGGCTGGTCGCGGTCGTCCGGGATGGCGGTGTCGGCGAGGCGACGCTGATCACGCGGGTGGGCGGCGTGTTCGGTCATCGGACCGCCTTCGAGGCCAGCGTCGGGAAGCTGCCTGGATTCGAACGGGACGCGGGATTCGTCTTTTAGGCGCACTCTCTTGAGCGATGCACCAGGCGATATCGAGGTCGAGGACCTGGCCCGACGCCTGCGGGCGCCGGATCCTCCCCTGGTTCTCGACGTGCGGGAGCCGTGGGAGACGCGTATCTGCGCCCTGCCCGGAAGCCTGATGGTCCCCATGGGACAGCTTGGCGCCGAGCTTGGCGCATTGCCGCGGGATCGTCCGCTGGTCGTCCTGTGTCACCACGGCGTGCGAAGCTGGCACGTCACGTCGTGGTTGCGGCGCAATGGCTTCGCCAACGTCATCAATCTGCGGGGAGGAATTGACGCCTGGGCGCGACGGGTCGATCCCGGCATGTCGATCTACTGATTATTTCGCGGATGACGGTCAGAAGAGGGACTTCGGCCTTGATAATTGGCCGGACACGGATATTTTGTCGTGTGGTGATGTGGGATGGGGATCGTGTAAGGTGCCCATCTTCACCTGGGTCAGGGGAGGCTGGTATGAGGACGTCCGTTATCGGGGCGGCGGTGATCGCCGGGGCTTTGGGGCTGTCGGTCGTTCCCGCCCAGGCGGAAACCCTCGAGGAGGCCCTGGTGGCCGCCTATCGCACCAATCCGCAGCTTGAAGCCCGCCGCGCCCAGGGCCGGGCGACCGACGAGCAGGTGCCGCAGGCCCTGGCCACCTGGCGCCCGACGGTGAGCTTCAGCGGCAGCGCCGGGCGCGGCCTCTACGAGACGAACGCCCTCGTGCCGCCGGAGCAGTGGCGCTCTCCGCGCACCGCCAGCCTGACCCTGTCGCAGAATCTCTACAACGGCGGCCGCACCGTCGCCGGGACCGACAAGGCCGAGGCGGATGTGCAGGCGGAGCGCGCCCAGCTTTTGTCCATCGAACAGACGGTCCTGTCGGCCGCCGCCACCGCCTATCTCAACGTGGTGCGCGATCAGGCGGTGCTCGAACTCAACATCAGCAACGAACAGGTCCTGCAGCGCCAGTACGAGGCCGCCCAGGACCGCTTCCGCGTCGGCGAGATCACCCGCACCGACGTGGCCCAGTCGCAGGCGCGACTGGCCAAGACCAAGGCCGCGCGCATCCAGTCGGAGGGAACCCTCGAAACCTCGCGGGCCACCTATGTCCGGGTGATCGGCACGCCTCCGGAAAAGGTGGTTCAGCCCAATCTGACCATGGACCTTCCGAAGTCCCTCGAGGAGGCGACCTCGCTGGCCCAGGCCAGCAATCCGACGGTGATCGCCGCCGGCCGCACCGCGCTGTCGGCCGAGCACAACATCGAGGTGGTCCGTGGCGCCCTGCGGCCGACGGTGTCCCTGGACATCAAGGGATCGCGGGAATTCCGCCAGTCGTCGAAGACATCCCACACCGAGACCAACGAGGCCGTCCTTCGGGTTTCCGTGCCGATCTACGAACAGGGGGCGACCTACGCCAAGCTGCGGGAGGCCAAGCACACCGCCGGCCAGCGCAAGCTGGAGGTGGACGACGCCCGCCGCAAGGCCATCGAGGGCGCGGCGACCGCCTGGGACACGCTGGTGTCGGCGCGGGCCCAGATCAAGTCCCTGCAGGCCCAGATCGACTCGGCGCAGATCGCCCTCGACGGCGTCCAGCGCGAGTCTCAGGTCGGATCTCGCACCGTGCTCGACGTCCTGAATGCCGAGCAGGAACTGCTGGACGCCCGCGTCAGCCTGGTGAAGGCCCAGCGCGACGAGGCCACGGCCACCTTCGACCTTCTGGTGGCGGTGGGCCGCATGAACGCGCAGGGGCTCAACCTGCCGACGGAACGCTATGATCCCGAGGTGAATTATCGCGAAGTACGCGAGAAGTGGATCGGTGGCCAGGCCTCCGCCGACACCGACGCCAGGGAGGGCGAACTGACCGGCCGCAGGAAGTGACGGCCGACTGGCACGCGCCAGGGGGATTGTCGAGGCCACCGACCGCTCGATGGTGGCCGTCCGGGCACGACACGTCAAAGATGTCTGCCCGGTTTGGGTGTGTGCCGTTGGATTCGGGAATGACGTGCGATGAGTGACGATCGATCCCAGCAAGAACCGTCGATGGAGGACATCCTCGCCTCCATCAGGCGGATTTTGTCGGAGGATGAGGAGGAAGCGGCCAAGGAGAAGCCGAAGGCCGCCGCCCCGCCGCCACCCCCGAAACCCGAGCCCGAGCCCGAGCCCGAGCCGGAGCCCGAGCCCATCGAGGACATGCTCGAGCCGGAGCCCGAACCGGAGCCGGAGCCCGAACCGGAGCCAGAGTTCGAGCCCATTGAAGACATGCTTGAGCCGGAACCGGAACCGGAACCGGAGCCCGAGCCCGAGGAAGAGGAAATCCTCGAACTCACCGACGACATGATGGTGGCCGAGGAGGAAGAGGACGTCCTCAACCTCATCCCGGGACTCGTCGAGCCCGAGCCGGAACCCGACTTCGGCGACGAGCCGGAACCGGCGCCCAGCTTCGAGCCGGAACCCGAATTCGCCACCGAGCCCGAACCCCCGCCGGCCCGGCAGTTCAAGCTCGATCCCCGCCCGTCGATCGAGTACGTGCCCGAGGATGGCCTGGTATCGCCGCCGACGGCCGCCGTCTCGTCCGTCGCCCTGGCGGAACTGGCCCGCATGGTGTCCCGCGACCGCACCCTCGGCGTCGGCAAGGCCGAGGTGACCCTGGAGCAGATCGTTCGCGAACTGCTGCGGCCGATGCTGCGGGAATGGCTGGACGCCAATCTCCCGGCCATGATCGACCGCATCGTCAGCAAGGAAATCGAACGGCTGGTGCATCAGGCCGAAGACACCCAATGGTAGGCCACACCCATAGCCCTCTCCTCCAATGGGCTTCCGTATGCACACAAGTCTCCAGCAAACTTAAGCCCTCCCCCTTGATGGGGGAGGGTTTGGGTGGGGGTGGCAGCGAAGCGCGCGCACAGCAGCCTGTTCGCACAAAAGCTGAATTTTTTGGTTCATCCCGATGCACCTACGTGCTGCACCTTCACCCCCACCCAACCCTCCCCCATCAAGGGGGAGGGCTTTTTTTGCGGGAAACGGATAGTTTCTACAGCGAACACCCTACAGCCCAGTTTGTCCGACTTGTGTGCATACGGTAGCCCTTGATGGGGAGGGCTTAAGTTTGCGGGAAGGAACCATGTCATCAGGGAGGGAAGGTTCGGCGATGCTGGACAAGACATATCGGCCCGCCGAGGTTGAGGCGAAACACTATCGGCGCTGGGAGGAGTCGGGGGCCTTCGCCGCCGACGTCCGCTCATCGGCTAAGCCCTACACCATCATGATGCCGCCGCCGAACGTCACCGGCAGCCTGCACATGGGCCACGCGCTGACCTTCACCCTTCAGGACGTGCTGATCCGCCACCACCGCATGCGGGGGCTGGACGCCCTGTGGCAACCGGGCACCGACCATGCCGGCATCGCGACGCAGATGGTGGTGGAGCGGCAACTGGAGGCGGAGGGCATCACCCGCCACGACCTGGGCCGGGACGACTTCATCCGCCGGGTGTGGACGTGGAAGGAGGAGTCGGGCGGCACCATCACCCGCCAGCTTCGCCGTCTCGGCGCCTCGCCCGACTGGGGCCGCGAGCGCTTCACCATGGACGAGGGCCTGTCGCGCGCCGTGCGCAAGGTGTTCGTCGACCTGCACCGGCAGGGCCTGATCTACCGTGACAAGCGTCTGGTCAACTGGGATCCCCGCCTGCACACCGCCATTTCCGACCTCGAGGTGGAGCAGCGGGAGGTCACGGGCTCCCTGTGGTACTTCCGCTACCCCCTGGAGGGGGAGGAGGGCGCCTTCATCACCGTCGCCACCACCCGGCCGGAGACCATGCTGGGCGATACCGCGGTCGCCGTCCACCCCGACGACGAGCGCTATCAGCACCTGATTGGCCGCCGCTGCATCCTGCCCATTGCCGAGCGGCCGATTCCCATCGTCGCCGACGCCTACGCCGACCCGGAAAAGGGCTCGGGCGCCGTCAAGATCACGCCGGCCCACGACTTCAACGACTTCGAGGTGGGGCGGCGCCATGGCCTGGCCATGATCAACGTCCTCGACCGCGATGCGCGCCTCAACGACGCCGTGCCCGAGGCCTATCGGGGCCTGGACCGCTTCGTCGCCCGCGACAGGGTGGTGGCCGAGATGGAGGCCCGGGGACTTCTGGAAAAGATCGCCGACAACCCGATGACCGTCCCCTACGGTGACCGCTCCGGGGTGGTGATCGAGCCGTGGCTCACCGACCAGTGGTTCGTCGACGCCAGGACTCTGGCCGGCCCGGCCCTGAAGGCGGTCGAGGAGGGACGCACGGTCTTCGTTCCCCGGCACTGGGAGAACACCTATTACGAGTGGATGCGCAACATCCAGCCCTGGTGCATTTCCCGCCAGATCTGGTGGGGGCACCAGGTACCGGCCTGGTACGGTCCGGACGGCACCATCTTCGTCGCCGAGACGGAGGAGGAGGCCATGGCAGCCGCCCTGGCCCACCACAAACAACCGGTGGAGCTGGTCCGCGATCAGGACGTGCTCGACACCTGGTTCTCGTCGGCGCTGTGGCCGTTCTCGACCCTGGGCTGGCCCGAGGCCGTGCCCGAGGTCGCCCGCTACTACCCGACCGACGTGCTGGTCACCGGCTTCGACATCATCTTTTTCTGGGTCGCCCGGATGATGATGATGGGCATCCACTTCATGGGTGAGGTGCCGTTCCGCGCCATCTACATCCACGCCCTGGTGCGCGACGAGCGCGGCCAGAAGATGTCCAAGTCCAAGGGCAACGTCATCGACCCCCTCGGCCTGATCGACACCTACGGCTGCGACGCGGTGCGCTTTACCCTGGCGGCGCTGGCGGCGCCCGGGCGCGACATCCGGATGAGCGAGGCCCGGGTCCAGGGCTATCGCAACTTCTCCACGAAACTTTGGAACGCCGCCCGCTTCTGCCAGATGAACGAGTGCGCTCCCGTGCCGGGATTCGCCCCCGACGCGGTCCGCGAGACGGTCAACCGCTGGATCATCGGCAAGGTGCTGGACACCGGCCGTCGGGTGGCCGAGGCCCTGGCCGCCTATCGCTTCAACGATGCGGCGCAGATCTGCCACGCCTTCACCTGGGGCACCTTCTGCGACTGGTACCTGGAGTTCGCCAAGCCCATCTTCGGCGGCGCCGATGCCGATGCCGGGGCCGAGACCCGCGCCACCACCGCCTGGGTGCTGGACCGCATCCTGACCATCCTGCATCCCTTCATGCCCTTCATCACCGAGGAGCTGTGGGAGCAGCTCTCGCCGCAGCGCGATGGTCGGCTGATCGAAACGGCCTGGCCCGACTTCGCCATCACCGCCGACCCGGAGGCCGAGGCGGAGATGGACTGGGTGGTGACCCTGGTGTCCGAGGTGCGCTCGGTGCGGTCGGAGATGAACGTGCCGCCGGGCGCCCGCATCCCGCTCCTTCTCAAGGGCGCCTCCGCGACGACGGCCGCCCGCCTCAAGACCTACCGGGACCTGGTGGTCACCCTGGCCCGCCTGGAGCGGGCCGAGGTCGCCGACGCCGACACGGTGGTCAAGGGTGCCGCGCAGGTGGTGGTGGGTGAAGCCACGGTGGTGCTGCCGCTGGCGGGGGTGATCGACCTCGCCCAGGAGAAGGCGCGCCTGACCCGCGAGATCCAGAAGCTCGAGGGTGAAATCGCCAAGGTGGACAAGAAGCTCGGCAACGAGGGCTTCATGGCCAAGGCCCCACCGGAGGTGGTGGAGGAGCAACGCGACCGCCGCGCCGACCACGCCGCCGCCCGCGACCGCCTGGCCCAGGCCCTGAGTCGGATCGCCGCGGAGTGAAGCGGAGGCACCAACCCCTTGATGGGGGAGGGCTTGATAGCCCTCAAGGGGGAAAGGGAGCGATCGTAGCGTTCCTGCTGGCTGGACTGGTGGGTGCCGTGCTCGGGTATGTCCGCACGCCCATTTCCGACGTGCTGTTTCCCGCCGTCTACTACGCCAACCCATCGGCGTTTCCCCCGGGCAATCTTGCCGCCATCGTCTATGAGCACGTCTACTCGGCCGTGCCCCAGTTCGCCGCGGCGATCCTGCGGGCCGGTGGCGGACCGGCCGACGTCGTCAGGAGTCTGTCGGTGCTTCAGGGCGTGCTTTACTGCCAGGCCATGGCGCTGCTGGTCTTTTCCCTCAGCGGGTGGACGACGGCGGCGGTGCTGGCTGGCCTGGCGTTCTGCTGGCACGTCCCGTTCACCATTGGCACCGACTACCTGATCGCGGTGTTCGAGGCGCCGTCCACCGGCATCATCGCCCTCGGCCTGGTCCTGTACGCGACGGGGCTGCTGGCGGTGGGGTGGTGGCGCGGTGCCGGCTTCGTCCTCGGGTTTCTTCCGGCCGCCCACGTGATGCTTGGCACCTGGAGCCTGGGTGTCACCGCGGCCGCCGTGCTGGTGACCAGAAAGCCCTCTCCCCCCCTCTTCGGGGGGAGAGGGTTGGGTGAGGGGGGCGCTGAAGCTCTCGGGATGGTGCCGGTTGCCCCACCCCCTCACCCACTCCCTCTCCCCCTCGAGGGGGAGAGGGAGTGGGTAAGCATATGGATGCTTATGCAGGGGGCGGCGGCCGGGGCCCTCCTTGGACTGGTCCTGTGGGCGATCAAGCTGTGGCAGGCCAATCCCGACGTGGTCCAGCCTGACCCGGCGCCATCGATCTACCTTGAGGCCTTTCTTCTTTTCTGGGATGTCCACCGCAACCAGGTCTTCAACACCGACAGGGCGGTCGTGGTGGTTCAGGCCGTGCTGACGCTGGTGGCCCTGGCGCTTCACCTGCGGTGGTCACGTCCCTCTCCCGGCGCCCGCATCGCCTGCGTCAGCCTGATCGGCGGTGGTGCCGCGGCCATCGCCGTTTACCTGCTGTTTCATCTGCTGCGGCCGCATCTGCCCAGTGTCGTGCTGGTCCCTCTGCCCAATCGGCTGCTCAACACTCCCATCGCGGTGACCTTTGCCGTCACCTGCGGTCTGCTGCTGCACAGGCTCCCCCATCCGCTGGCGGCGGTCGGGCTGGTGGTGACGGCCAGTCTGGCACTGGCCGGAGACGCGTTGCCGGGAGACGCGTTGCCGGGAGTCCTGGCCGGGCCGGTGGGTGGATGCCTCGCCGCGGCGCTGGGGGTGCTCGGGGTGGTGGCGGCGCGACGCACCCCCCCGTTCCGTCTCCCCGGTCGGTGGGATTCGATGGCGGCGTGGCTGGCTGGCGGCGTGTTGGCCACCTGGATCGTCGTGACGGGAAAGCCCAGCAATCACCAGCGGGCCAACGACATCGTGGCGCCTCTGTTCGCCAACGTGCCGACACCCATCGCCATCTCGGATGAAAGAACCCAGCGGATCATGACGCTGGGTCTCATGGCGCCGCCGGTGCTTCTCGACGTTGGTGCGCTCGATATCATTCCCTATGTCCCGGCCATCGCCCCGAGGGTCGCGGTGATCATGAGGGACGTCTACGCCATCGACTATTTCAATCCGCCGGAGGAGCTGTATGGACGGGCCGTCATCGCCATCGGTCAGGGAGGATACGGCGCGGCCCTGCGTCGGGAATGGGAAGAGCGCAGCCCCGACCAGTGGCGGGCCCTCGCCATCCGCCATGGCTTCCGCAGCGTGGCCTGCCCGGGTGACTGGACCCTGCAGCTCGGGCCGGCGGAGGCCACCCTCAGTCTCGGTCGCAACTGGGGAGGGGCGGCGGTCTATGTCGTGCCGATAGATACCGCCGAGCGGAAAGAGTGACCCAAATTCAGCCGTTATAATGAACATAAATCCGGCAGCCCCAAGTATAACCGCCGGATTTATGGTAATAATCTGACAGAGTCACGCCAAGCCAAGCCCTACTTCCACCACTTCACGTACCCGTCGGCTGTCATTTCGTGGCTCGGATTCGGCGCTTTCTTTCGGGATGATTTTCTGGAGCCGGTCTTCGTTTCGGCCGGCTCGGGCTGCGGGAGAGGAGTCGCCGGTGTGACCACCGGTTCGGCGACGGGGGGAGCCTTGGTCGCTTTCCTCGGCCGGCCGACCCGTTTTGCGGGCACCGCGGTCTGGGGAGCCGGCGTCTCGAGCACCGGCGCGGCGGGGGCGTCCCCTCCCGCCATGTCGAGGCCGAACAGGGCGGAGAGGTCCTCGGTCTCGAGGGCCTTGCCGGCGGCCAGCTCCGTCTGCGCCAGAGGTAGGGCGGTGTCCAGGTTGGCCAGCAGTTCGGTCTCGTCCACTGACCGCAGCCGGAACAGCAACTCCGGCCGTTCGTCGAGCCTTGCCCCCACGCCGTACAGCACCGCGGCCACATGCTTGCACATGGAGGCGATGTCCGGACAACTGCACGAGAATTTGATTTCGGAGGGTTTCGGGAACAGGCCACCATCCTGGCGGCAAAGACGCTCCATGACGCCCTTGGAGAACCGCCCCTGAAGAAGCTCGACCAGGGAGTCGATGCCGCCGGCGCAGTCCTTGCAGATGGCTTGCCACTGGGCCGCCGGCACCGCCTTGATGGTAATGGCGACCTTGTACATCGACGATCCGCTGACCATCGCCTTGACCTCGAGCGGCGCGATCTGCAGATCCACCACCGAGCCGTTGCGCACATAGGTGCGGCCGCGCGGCAGGCGGTTTTCGTAGTCGTGATAGCCTTCAAGATTATCGCACCACGCCTTGCCCCAGAAGGTGGTGACGATCTTGCGCCCCTCGATGAGCACCGGGGACACGGGGTGGCCCTTCTTGCGCAGATTCTCCATTTCCAGGGCGGCCTTGCGGCGGCGCTCGGCGACCGGGACGTAGGCCGGCCATCCCCCATCGAAATAGCGTGACATTCCCGTCAGTCCTTCATCGTCGCATTGAGGTCAAGGGCCACCAGCCGCAGCAGGTCATCGTCCTTCAACTCGGTGAGATTGATTTCGGCCGAGCCGGTCAGCAGGTCATCGGACAGAGTTTTCTTCGCCTCGATCATCGCGTCAATCTTTTCCTCGACGGTGCCGAGACAGACGAACTTGTGCACCAGGACGTTCTTTTTCTGTCCGATGCGGAAGGCGCGGTCGGTGGCCTGGTTCTCCACCGCCGGGTTCCACCAGCGGTCGAAGTGCACCACGTGCGAGGCGGCGGTCAGCGTCAGGCCCGAGCCTCCCGCCTTCAGCGACAGGACGAAGAACGGCACGGTCTCGTCCTCCTGGAAGGTCTGCACCAGGGCCTTGCGATTCTTCACCGCGGTGTCGCCGTGCAGCACCAGGCCCGGCCGGCCGAAAATCCCACCGAGGAAGGCCTCGAGCGGCCCCGTCATCTCGCGGAACTGGGTGAACACCAGCATCTTGTCCTGCCGGGCGGCGACCACCTCGGCAATTTCCCGCAGGCGCGCCAGCTTGCCGCTGTCCTCCTCCGCCCACCCGTCGTCGTTCAGCCACTGGGAGGGGTGGTTGCAGATCTGCTTGAGCCGCATCAGCGTCGCCAGCACCAGCCCCTTGCGCTGGATCCCATCCGCCTCCTTCAGGGCCTCGGCCAGGTCGGACACCGTCTGCCCATAGAGTGCCGCCTGCCTGCGGCTCAAGGTGCAGTGGGCCTTGAGCTCGGTCTTGTCCGGCAGGTCGGCGATGACCGACTTGTCCGTCTTCATGCGGCGCAGGATGTAGGGACGCACCAGCTCCCGCAGCGGGCCATAGGGGTTCTGCGCCCGCTCGGCCAGGGCCTTGGTGTAGCTGGTGAACTGCTTGGCGGTTCCGAGCAGCCCCGGATTGATGAAATCGAAGATGGACCACAGGTCGCCCAGACGGTTCTCGACCGGCGTTCCGGTCAGGGCGATGCGCGCGGTGGCTTTCAGGGACTTGGCCGCCATGGTCTGCCTGGCGTGGGGGTTCTTGATCGCCTGAGCCTCGTCCAGGACGACGAATCGCCAGGTCATTCCCGCGAAGACCGGCATGCGCAGCAGCGACCCATACGTGGTGATGACCAGGTCAAGCCCGGTCAGGTGATCCGGAGAGACCTGCTTCACCTGGTCCGCCGTCATCGCCGAGGGATGGACGATCCGGGCCTCGAGGGTCGGCGTGAAGCGCTCGATCTCCGCCATCCAGTTGGCGAGCAATGACGCCGGAGCCACCAGCAGGCTGGGCCGCCGCTCCCCGCCGTTCCGCCGCTCCACCAGCAGCAGCGAAAGGATTTGCAGGGTCTTGCCAAGCCCCATGTCGTCGGCGAGGCAGGCGCCGAGCCCAAGTCCCGTCAGCAGGTGCATCCACTGCACGCCGGCCCGCTGATAGGGCCGCAGGGTCCCCTTGAGGTCCGGGCCGGGATCGACGCCGGCCCCCTCGGGAGCCCGCAACGCCCGCAGCGTCTCGGCGAGCCAGGGGCCGGCCGTCACCCGCGACCAGTCGGCCCCGCCGGCGGCGACGTCGTCCCTGGTGACCGCGGCACCGGCCAGGAGTCGCATGGCCTCGGCGAAGGTGAGCCCCTCGCGCGCCGCCATGGCCTCGGCGTCCGCGAACTGCCGCATGGTGCGTTCCAGGCGCTCGCGATCCACCTCCACCCACTGGCCGCGCAGCAGGACCAGCGCGTCGGTGCCGGTCAGCAGGGTGTGGATCTCCTCATCGGTGAGCGGCTCGCCCTCCAGCGTCACCTCCATGCGGAAATCGAGGAGGCCGTCGAGGCCCACCCTCGTCGGCACCCGGGCGCCGACCGTCGCCGTGACCTGGGGACGGGACGGGCGGTTGGCGCGCCAGGTGGCGGGCATGCGCACCACCACGCCGGCGTGTTCCAGGGTCGGCACGCTGGCGAGGAACCGCGCCGCCTCCGCCGCGGACCAGCGCAGGGGATGGAAGATTTCGCCCGCATCCACCATGGACCGCAGCCAGGGGCAGGACTCCGTGGCGCGCTGCACCGGGACCAGCAGAGACAGGAGCTTGTCCCGGTTCGCCGGCCCGGAATACTCGCGCAGGGCCTGGGCGAGGGGGACGTGCTGGGCCTTGGCCTGCGCCGAAAGCTGGGTCGTGTAGGTGGCCATGAAGGCGAAGGGCAGGTCCGGATCGCGCCGGTTCTCCGCCAGATTGAAGTGCACGCGCCCCACCAGGTTCCAGGCCGGATTCAGCCCTTTCAGGAAGGATTGCAGGTCCGTCCCCGCCTCGGCCAGGGACGCGGCGAACGCCGTGCCCAGCTCTCCCCACAGGGACCTGAGGACATCCGGGGTCAGGTACTCGGCCCCCGCCATCATCGGGGCCGTCAGAACCAGGGTGGCGAGGTCGCCATCGGTCGGCGGCGGCACCGTGGGCACGGTGGGCACGGTGGGCACGGTGGGCGGGGACGGAGCCTCCTGACCCGCGCCCGAAGACAGCAGGCACAGCGCCTCCACATAGCGCCCAGCAACCCCGCGCCACCAGACGAACTCGGGCGGCAGTGCCCGGCCAACCTCCCCCGCCCCCAGTCGCAGGAGCCCGTACCCCGCCCCGCGCGTAAAAGCCTCAGTCAGTCGCTTCGCGACGGCGTCGTCCAGGACTGCGGCGTTCTCCTCCCCCGACGGCTCAAGAAGGAGACGACCATGCGGGGTCAGTCGCAGGCTCAGGTGGGGCATGACAGGTCGCAGTGCGTGTTGCCGGGGCAGTCGTCGAAAAGCGTCATGGTTCACCCAACCCATCGTTCGCTGGAACTGGGTAGCACAACATCTAGCGGCTGGGAAGCGGGGCGGCGAATCGGCGGAATAGGAACGGCAGAGAGAATCGTTTGGGTTCCCGTCGGAGATGGGATCGTGATAGACCGGGTGACACCAACCAACGGGGATGCCACGATGCCGGTTGATGACGATCATTCCGATGCCGCAAATCTCCTGGAGCAGCGCGTCATCGAACTGGAATGCCGCCTGGCCCACTATGAGCGCGCGGCCGAGGATCTGTCTTCGGTCGTGGTGGCGCAGGGGCGCGAGATCGACACGCTGACCTTCCAGGTGCGCCGCCTGACCGAACGACTGAAGGAACTGGAGGCGGGCTGGGAGCCCTCGTCCCAAGACTCCAAGCCGCCGCCGCACTATTGATCGAGCAGCCACCGTGTCCCTATCGCGGCGGAACCGCAACCAAAAAAATTCGTATTGCTGATCTCAGTAATACGACGGATGCGGTCCCTGACCAGGGCGTATGGCGCCTGCCTGGAAAAGGCGTTGCGATGAAACGTCAGCCCAGGGAGTCCACTCCTGGCGGGACCGGTCGGTCATCCCGCTAGAGCAGTTTCCGCTCAAGCGGAAACTGCGAAAAGCCCGCGCGGCGCTTGAGCGGCCAGAGGCAAATTCTAGAGCGTTTCCGCTCAGGCGGAAAACGCTCTAGGGGGGTGTTGTTCAGATACCAGGACGCGACCCGCGAAGGAGACCGAACGACACCCTGCGGACCCAGCCAAAGAGTTTCTTCCTGAGCGCAACCCCCTTGATCCGCCGATAAAGTCGCTCCAGCTCGCCGCCGTCAAGCGAGGAATCGCCACGATAGGTGCCGATCAGGAAGGCCTCGCGTCCCACCGAGCGGACGAAATCGACGTGTTTCGGATCGTCATCGACAAGGAAATCGCCGTTCACGGTCCTGATGTCCTTGACCAGCCCCTGGTTGCGTGGGTCGTAATCCTCCCTGAAAACGAAGCGGGAGAAATGGTGGTCGAGCCCATGCTCGGATAGCATGATGCGCGCCCGCTGGCGGGTCGAACTGGTCCACAGGATCAGGGTGACACCATCCCGACGCAGCCGCGACAGCAAGGCCGGCATTCCCGGCCTGACCGTCTTGCCGAGTTCATCGACCAGCGTGTTGTCCATGTCGAAGACGACGATCATTGGCATGGCCGCTCACCACAAGCCCGCGAACAGCGGAGCATCCCGGCATATCGTCACTCTCCGTCCGCATCCGCCGTTCGATCATCATACCCTACCCCCGGATCGAGTGCCGGCGCGCAGGCATCCCCCTTGTCCAGCAGCCCGTCCTTCCCTATCGCGGCGAAGCCGCAACCAAAAAGAGCTGTATTACTGATCTCAAAAATCTTCGCCGCGCGCGAAGGGGTGAACTGAGAACCGCCATCTTCACTCCCTCTCCTCCCTCTTCCGGGGGGAGAGGGCTTTTATTACCGTTCGTTGCAGGCCCTCACGGTCGATTGGCCAGCTCGGGCAGGTTCTGCAGGTCATGCACCCGCTGTGCCGGATAGCCGAGGCGGGCGAAGTCGATGATGCCTTTCTCCTGGTGGCACTGCCGACACTTGAGCCCCTCCTTCTGGATGCCATGGTTGACCATCAGCGTTCCCATCTGTCGCATCCAGTGAGCCTCGACGTTCCGAAGCTTGCCGTCCTTCAGGGGATACTCGTTGGACCACTTCTCGACACCGAAGTAGTTCATGAACTCGTCCATCATGTATTCCTTGAACGGCAGTTCGTACATGCGCTTGACGATCGGATGCTGGATGGCCTTGGTCATCGAAGCGATGCTGTCACCCGTTTCATAGTAGGTCGCGTAGTCGAACGGCAGGATCATGGCCCCGAACGGCCCCTGGTTGGTCATGTCCTCGTACATGCGGGCGTTGAACAGCTTGAAGGGATAGAGCTTGCTCTTGCCCCGGTTCATCAGCGGACGGATCTTGGCCTCGATCCATTTGGCGCGCTTCGCCACCATCTCCGGCGTAAACGCGCTGAGGGAGTTGGTGGCCTCGTGGACGTACTTGTCCACGTCGATGTCGGGATACTTCTCCTTCATCTTCTCGGCCTTGGCCCGGATGGCGGCGACGGCGGCCGGATCGTCGATCTTGACCATCTGGTCCATCAGCGGATTGTAGGCCGTGCCGCCCAGCGGGTTGTTGCCGAGAGCGTTGGCGAGGAAGGTGCCGTAGCCGTTGAACCACAGGTACGTGAACCCCTTGCCCACTTCGCCCGACTTGTAGACGTCCACATAGCTGTAGACGCCCTCCTTCTCTTCCCACTCCGGATAGGTCCAGTCGCGGAGGACGACGTTGTAGTCCTGGAGGTGCGGGATGTGGCAGGTCTCGCAGGCGATGCGGTCCACATGGCCGTTCAGCAGGGCACGGTCGGTGGTCTTGGTGTGCGGGGCCGCCGTGTGGCAGCGCTCGCAGGAGACCTCCCGCCCCGGCAGGTCGTTGGCCACCAGGTCGGTTCCCTTGGTGCCCCGCGGGATCTTGTGGCCCTCCGGCACGTGGCAGTCGGTGCAGGTCAGGCCGGCCGCCGCATGCACGTCGGTGCTGGGACTGAACGGGTTGGCGCGCTTGGCGCCCTCGTGGAGGAACCGCGGGTTCTTGTACCCCAGGTTCTTCGCCGACACGTTTTCGGCGAAGGCATCGCCACCCATGTTGTGCTGGTGGCACAGGAGGCAGTTGTCCCGGGTCGGCAGCGTCACCGCCATGGCCGCCTTGAGGGACCGATCCTGGTTCCAGCGCATACCCTTGTCGTCCTTGATCACGTACCGCTGGTTCATGTCGTAGACCTGGGAGTGACAGATCAGGCAGTCGATTCCCATCTTGGTCTCGTTGGGGACGTCGCCGACCGGCATCATCTTTTCGGTCGCCGGGTGATAGCCGCCGCCGATGTGGCACTGGCCGCAGCCCTCGCTGCGCACCACGGTCTGCTCCCCGGAGCCGGCCGGCTTGGTGTTGACCAGCGCGGCCCAGCCGGTCCACGAGAAACTGCCCGGAATGCCGCAGGCGCGGTCGATCTTGCCCACCGGAATGGGGCGGTGACCCTCGGCGTTGACCTCGCGGCCGTCATAGCCATAGGTGGTGAAGCCGGAGGCCGTCTGCTGGAACTTGTAGTGGACCGACTCGACGACGTCGCCGAGTGTGTTCACCACCTTCCGCTCCCCCTCCGGACCATGGGTCGTCATGGTCTCGTGGCACCTGAGACAGGTGGAGGGGCCGTCGTACTCGCGAATGCCGGCATCACGGAAATAGCCGATGTGCGGGAACTGGCCGTCGGCGGCGAAGGACCGCGTCCGCATCAGCATGTCCGTCTTCAGTGACCGGGCGAAGGCGTCGGCTTCCCCCGCCGTGACGGCCTGAGCCCGCTGCAGGCGCGTCTCGCGGGTGAGCTGCTCGGCCGTGGTTTCGAACTCGCTGTTGCTGATCTTGCGGCTGGTTTCATAGGACAGCGGCCCGTTGACGACGCCCGTGTAATACTCGAACATCATCGGGTAGAGCCACGGCGACAAGACAACCAGCCCCGCGACGACCGCGAGGCCAATGGTCAGGCCGCGGCGTCGCGGCGCCTGCCGGCGTTCAGGTTCGTTCATCGCCATCCTCCTCTACGTCCGCCCAACCGCCGATCATCATGCGAATATCGGCGGTGACGGTCTCGCCCGCGGTGGCCAGATAGATATGGCCGAGCATGAAGACAAAAAGAAAAAGCGCAATCATGTAGTGAAGAAGCGCCACCAGCCAGATGGCACCGTAATCAAAGATATCGATCGCCAGCTCCGGAAACATGTACACGATCCCGTTCAGGATCAGTGCCGGCAGAGCCATATAGACCACACCAAGATAGGTGATCTGCTGAAGGGGATTGAACTTCTGCTTCGTGGTGGGTGGAAAGGGATGCGGCTCTCCGTGGAATATCCCCTTTCGATAAAAGTCCACCTGCCTGATCATTCTTTGTATCAGGCCCTTCAATTCTGGCCTGTAGTGACGCCAGTTCCCCAGGCGGGCGTTGCCAAGGACGAGAACCACCCAGTTGGCCGCCAGCATCAGGCCGCTGACATTGTGAACCTGCCGGGCGGTGGCGAAGGGAATCGCCTGGCTTCCGAGATGCAGGCTGATGCCGGTGACCACCAGCGACACGAACAGCACCGCGTTGGTCCAGTGCCAATAGCGCAGCCAGAGCGGATACAATAGCCGACGCCGTTTCATGGCCGTCTCCTTCGCCAGGACCGCCACCGCAGCAGGCCATGGCCGGCCAGAACGACAATGGTGCCGAGGATGAGGAAGGCGCTCATGGTATCCAGCAGCGGGCTGCGGGTCATGCCGATGATGTAGGACTCGTTGTTCAGCATGCGGCCGATGAAGCCGGACGTCTGGCGTTCCTCGCTGGCGCGATGCTTGTAGAGTCTGCTCAACAGCACCGAGTTGCGACTGTGGCAGGCGACGCAGTTTCGCTCCACCGCATCCCCTTTCACGATTTCGTGCGACACGCTGTCCGCATCTTCACCGCCGCGTGGGGTGTGGCACTCGATGCAGCGGACGCCACGCCAGTGCATGGTGGCATTGGGCAGCCACGAATGGACCTGCTTCAGGCTTGGAAAGTCGCGACTGGTCAGGGAGGCGAAGCGCTGCTCGGCGTCATGGCAGTCGAGGCACACGGCATTGCCGGCCTTGACCATCCCGGCATCGCGGTCTTCCTGGGACCTGACATCGAAGACATGGGGATCGTGGCACGAAAAGCAGTCGAACGTCTGGGGCAGGGCCTTGAAATGCACGCTGCGGCGGAACTGCCGACCGATTTCGTCGAAGTTCGACACCCGGAAACGGGTTTTCTTGCCGGAACGGTGACAGCCGAGACAGGTCAGGCCGCCGCGCTCGATCCGGCCCTGGTGGGGCAGCTCCCGGTAGTCGCCCTGGTGGCAGCCGGTGCAGGCCATGCGGGAGTGGTTGGACGAGGAGAATTTCCCGGCGTCGACGGAAAGGGATACCACCTTGCGGGTCGCCAGGTCGAAATATCCAAGGGTCGCCATGCCGTGGCACCGCAGGCACCGCTCATTGATCGGGGTGGAGTCCCGATCCTCCACGGCATCGAGGTCCGCCGCATGGCCAACGCCGACAGACGCGGTAACAAGCATCGCCGTCGCCACGGCGACAAGCCATATAACGAAAGACCGCGGAACCATATCTTCTGGTCACCCTTCCGGACCGTACCATCAATGGATACCACACTTTCGGTCGTGCCAGGTCATATATTTTTGTCGGACGGGAGGGCGGGTGCCCCCTCTTTCTCCGCATTTTCGAGGAATTGGCGATAGTCCTCGGGGACGGTCTTGTGAGCGATGGCGAGAAGCTGGAGACTCTCGGACGAGAATTTGACGCGCACCGCTGCGAATCCGGCTCGCAGGAGGGCATTGCCAAGTGTTCTCCCGGTGAACCCCGTCCGATGGGCCATGAACGTCTTGCCCATGGCAATGTCTGGTGAGTAACCGAAAATGTGGTCGCGAACCATCACCGGACCAATCTCGGGGTTCATCAGCACGTCCTCGAGCCGGTCCTCCACCACCAGCCGGGCCAGGGCCCGCAGGTCGGGAACCTGGATCAACGCCATCCCCTCGGGTTTCAATACCCGCAGGAATTCGGCGAAGGCCCTCGTGACCTCGTGGGGATAGAGGTGCTCGACGCTGTTGCTGGAATGGACCGCGTCCATCGATCCGTCGGCGATCATCGGCATGTCGGTCATGGAAGCGACGACATCGGGCTTCAGTGCCGGATCGATGTCGAGACGGATCTCCCGCCATCCCGGCTCGCGGAACATGCCGTTGATGGTGTCGTATTCGGGTGGACCACAGCCCACGTTCAGAACCACCTTGTCGGTATTCTCCGTCATCGGCCGTTCGCTCCATCCAGGATGGCGGTGAAGTCCTTCACGGTGGTCACCGGCATGTCGCAGACCATGTTGCGGCAGACGTAGGCCGTCGTCAGCCCATTCTTCATCGGCCGGGGAGCGAGGAGCGGCCAGATGTCCGGGTCCGGGGGGTGGTCGGGGTCGATGGCCGTCAGCACGACTCCGGGCAGCAGGCGGGCGTGGGCGGCCTCGACCATCGCCCGGGTTCCCTCGCTCTCGGGGATGCCGACGATCACCACCTCCCGCGTCTCGTGCGATCGGAAGTCCAGGGCGAGGCCAAGACCAGGGGCCGAGCCGGACTCGATGGCGAGGGGACGGTCGAGGGCCTGCATGAGGTCGCGCGCTTCGTTCTCGATGCGGGTTCCGGCCCCCAGCAGGGCCAGGCGGTTCAGGGCGGTCAGGGCGGCGGCGGCTCCCGACATGGCCCCGTCCTCCGCCAGGACGACACGGGGGGAAGGAGTGCCGCTCCTGGCGTCGACCGGGGTGTCCCGCGGTGGCGCGCCTGGCTCGGGCTGGAAGAGGTCGAGCATCTCGTGGGCCACCCGTCGCGCCTCATCCAGCCAGCCGTGGTCGAAATCGGTTTCATATAGGTCGAGCAGGGCCTGTGCCGTCAAGGCGTAGTCTTCGAGGAACGTTTCACCGGTCAGCACCCCGCCGCGGCGGACGTGGCTCAGCCGGCCCTTCCACAGGGACCCCTCCATCAGGCGCACCATGGTGCTTCTCGCTACCTTGCGATAGCGCTCCTCTCCCAGGATGCGCCCCCCCTTGGCGAAGGCGCTGACGGCCAGGGCGTTCCAGGAGGTCAGCACCCGGTCATCGACCTTGGGTGCCTCGCGCCTGGATCGGGCGTCCAGCAGGCGGGCACGGGCGTCGGCCAGGGCAGACTCGGTCCGCGCCAGGGTGCCGGCCGCTCCCGCCAGGCGCGGCAGGACCCGGCCGTCGATCAGGCCGCGCCGCCCGTCGAGATAGGCGGCGATGAAGGCCTTCGCTTCCGCCGCCGGCAGGACCGCCCGCACCTCGTCCTCGGTCCAGGTGTAGTAGCGGCCTTCCCGCTCCTCTGACTCGGAATCGTTCGCCGCGGCAAAGGCGCCGTCGGGCAGGGCGAAGCGGCGCAAAAGGTCGTCGAGGATGCCCCGGGCCACGGCGGCATGATCGGGATTGCGGGTCGCCTGCCACGCCTCGAGGTACAGGATGGCGAGGGCGGCATTGTCCCCCAGGGTCACCCCGAAGTGGGGAACCCGCCAGGCCCGGTCCTCGGCATGGCGGTGGAAGGCGCCACCCAGCTGGTCGCGCAGACCGCTCGCCGCCATGCGGTCCAGGGTGTGGGTCACCTGGGCCAGCAGGGCCTTGTCCCGGCCGCGCACCGCCTCGTGGAGCAGCAGGGTGAGGACCACCGGCTGAGGAAACTTCGGCTCGGTGCCGAAACCGCCCTCGCCGCGGTCGAACGCCGATGTCCAGTGGCGCACCGCCGACTCACGCGGATCGTTGCCAGCCGCGGGGGAGGATATCAGAAGAAGGGTCGCCATCCCGACGGCAAAATAAGATCTGATGTGTATCGTCATGCATCTCTCACGAGGCTGAGCTGGTCGTCAATTTTCTCCTTTTACGCCATCTCCCCCACTATGGGGAGAGGGCGTGACGGAAGCGATGTCGGCAAGGTGCGATGCAACTTTTCCCGCGACGCGTTTTCGGTGTAGGATGCCGCCGCTTTGACGTTTGACCACATCCGATAGAGAGGACATATGAACGTTTCCGCCTCCCTGATGGCCGGGAAAAAGGGTCTGATCATGGGCGTGGCCAATGACCGCTCCATCGCCTGGGGCATCGCCACCGCGGTGCATGCCCAGGGGGCCGAACTGCTCCTCACCTATCAGGGGGCCGCGCTGGAAAAGAGGGTGCGACCGCTCGCCGACAGCATCGGGTGCGATTTTCTGCTGCCGGCCGACGTCGGTGATTCCGCCAGCATGGATGCCGTGTTCACCGCCGTAAGGGAGCGCTGGGGCTCCCTGGACTTCGTCGTCCACGCCATCGCCTATTCGGACAAGGATGAGTTGAAGGGAAAATACGTAGACACGTCGCCGGAGAACTTCAGCCGCACCATGGCCATTTCTTGCTTTTCCTTCACCGACCTGTGCCGGCGGGCCTATCCCCTGATGCCGCAGGGCGGCAGCCTGCTCACCCTGTCCTACTTCGGTGCCGAGCGGGTGATTCCCCACTACAACGTCATGGGCGTGGCCAAGGCGGCGCTGGAGGCCAGTGTCCGCTATCTCGCCACCGACCTGGGTTCGCTCGGCATCCGGGTCAACGCCATTTCCGCCGGCCCCATCCGGACGCTGGCGGCGTCGGGCATCGGCGACTTCCGCCACATCCTGCGCTGGAACGAGCTGAACGCGCCCCTCAGGCGCAACGTCACCATCGAGGAGGTGGGCGGATCCGGGCTCTATCTCCTCTCCGACCTCGGCGCCGGCGTCACGGGGGAGGTCCTTCACGTGGACAGCGGCTATCACACCGTGGGCATGCTGGCCGTCGACTCGGCGCCGGAGATCGTGGACCTCCTGCAGAGCTTCAAGAAAGGCGGCCAGTGAGCCGACGGGGCACCCCATTCCATGGCTGGCAACTCATTCGGTGTCCTGTTCCGCTTCACCACCTTCGGCGAGAGCCACGGGCCGGCCATCGGCTGCGTCATCGACGGCGTGCCGCCGCGCCTGCCCCTGGCGGAAGAGGACATCCAGGTCTGGCTCGACCGCCGTCGTCCGGGGCAGTCCCGCTTCACCACCCAGCGGCAGGAGCCCGACCGGGTCCGCATCCTCTCGGGCGTCTACCAGGGGCTGACCACCGGCACGCCCATCGGCCTTGCCATCGACAACGTTGACCAGCGGTCCAAGGATTATGGCGCCATCGCCGAGCGCTTCCGGCCGGGCCATGCCGACTACACCTATCACATGAAATACGGCATCCGCGACCCCAGGGGCGGTGGACGCTCGTCGGCGCGGGAGACGGCGATGCGGGTGGCCGCCGGCGCGGTGGCCCGGCGGGTGCTGGGCGCGGGGGTCGGCATCCGTGGTGCCCTGATCCAGGTGGGGCCGCACGCCATCGACCGTGGGCGCTGGGACTGGGGGGCGGTGGAGGCCAACCCCCTGTTCTGTCCCGACCCGGTGGCGGCGCGGGCGTGGGAGGACTACCTGGACGGCGTGCGCAAGGCCGGGTCCAGCATCGGCGCCGTGGTCGAGGTGGTGGCCGAGGGGGTGCCGGTCGGGCTGGGCGCGCCGGTCTACGACAAGCTGGACGCCGATCTCGCCAAGGCGCTGATGAGCATCAACGCGGTCAAGGGGGTGGAGATCGGCGCCGGTTTCGCCGCGGCCACCCTCTCGGGCGAGGACAACGCCGACGAGATGCGCATGGGCGCCGATGGCCGGGTAATGTTCCTGTCCAACAACGCCGGCGGCATCCTGGGCGGGATCTCGACCGGCCAGCCCATCGTCGCGCGGATGGCGGTCAAGCCCACCAGCTCCATCCTGACGCCAAGGCGCAGCGTCGACATCCACGGCGCCGAGGTGGAGGTGGTGACTACGGGACGCCACGACCCCTGTGTCGGCATCCGGGCGGTGCCGGTGGCCGAGGCGATGGTGGCCTGCGTGCTCGCCGATCACCTGCTGCGTCATCGGGCGCTGACCGGCGGGGGAGGGTCATGAGCGAGGGGGAAGGCGGCGACGGCGGCGACGGCGGCGACGCTCTCCACCACGCCGGACGGATGGCGAAGAAAAAGGCGGCTCGCGACCGCATGATGGCCGGCAAGACCGCCGACCGGGGATTGGTGATCGTCCACACCGGAACCGGCAAGGGCAAGTCCACGGCGGCCTTCGGCATGGTGATCCGCTGCATCGGTCATGGGATGCGGGCCGGGATCATCCAGTTCATCAAGGGCGCCTGGGACACCGCCGAGCGGCGGGTGCTGGAGGGCTTTCCCGACCTGGTGACCTTCCGGGCCATGGGCGAGGGCTTCTCATGGGAGACGCAGGACCGGGCGCGGGACAGGGCCGCCGCCGCCCGCGCCTGGGACGCCGCCGCTGGCCTGCTGGCCGATCCCGGCTATCGCATGGTGGTGCTGGACGAACTCAACGTGGCGCTGCGCCAGGGCCATGTGGAGACGGCCCCGGTGCTGGCGGCCCTGGCCGCCCGCCCCGCCGGCCAGCACGTGGTCATCACCGGCCGCCACGCGCCCGAGGACCTGATCGCCGCCGCCGACCTGGTCACCGAGATGACCCTGGTGAAGCACCCCTTCCGGGCCGGCATCAAGGCCCAGGCGGGAGTCGAGTATTGAGGAGACCTGACATCATGAAAATCACCGCATTGACGCTTGCTTTTGTTCTGACGAGTGGGTCCGCCATGGCCGCCGGCCTGACGCTGACCAGCATGGATCTGGTGGATGGAGGCGTCCTGCCGGCGAAGCACGTCTTCAATGGCTTCGGCTGCAGCGGCGGCAATGTGTCGCCGGCTCTGTCCTGGAGCGGCGCGCCCGAGGGGACGCGAAGCTTTGCCCTGACCGTCTATGATCCCGATGCGCCGACGGGCAGCGGGTGGTGGCATTGGGTGGTCACCAACCTGCCGTCCTCCGTCACCGCGCTGCCGGCCGGCGTCGGCGCGCCGGGAGGAGACCTCCTGCCGGCGGGTGCCGTCGAGAGCCGCACCGATTTCGGGACGCCCGGCTATGGCGGGGCCTGCCCGCCGGAGGGCGACAAGCCCCACCGCTATATCTTCACGGTGCACGCCCTGAAGGTGGACCGGCTGGCCGTCGATCCGCAGGCGTCGGGGGCGATGGCGGGCTATTTCATCAATGCCAACACGATCGAGAAGGCGTCATTGATGGTTCGTTTCGGTCGCTGAGAGTCCGAACGATAATACCAGCTACTTTGCTTTGGAGTGAACTCGGATGGTCGCCAAGGAACAGATGGTGGAGAAAAGTCCACTCGGATGCGTTTCTTCGTTGGCAACCTCCGATTTCAGTGTCATCGGCAGCCAGAAACTGGAATTTTCGCCGGGCATAAACATTGTGATCGGAGAGAACGGTACTGGAAAGAGCCACTTCTTGAAGCTGGTGTATTGTGCGACCAGGTCTTTGTATCCAGAGCGGCTTGGCAGGATGGGGACTCGGAGCAGGGAGGGATTCGGGAAGACGATTGGAGAACGATTGTTGGAGGTCTTCCAGCCCGATGCCCTGGGGAGGCTGTGCAGCCGTCGGATCGGTCGGCAAAGGGCGGAGGTCACGCTGGCGTTTGACGGTGCCGACGCCCCCCTCTCGTTCTCGTTCGCAACGAACAGTGCTTCCAGTGTCAACGTCACCAGCCTGCCCTCCGATCTGCCACAAAGCCCGGCAGGTCGTCCCATCTTTTTTCCGACTCGGGAGGTCGTGACTCTGGTGCCGTATTTCATCGACCTGTATGAAAACAATAAGTTGTTTGGGTTTGATGAAACATATTACGACCTGTGCAAGGCACTGACCGGAACGCTGAAACGTGGACCGAAGGCTCTTGAGACCTTGGAGCTTGCACAGCCCTTGCGGGACGCGGTCAGTGGGAAGCTGACCGTCGAGCCGGCCTCCGGACGCTTTTACCTACTCCAGACCGATGGTGGCAAGTTCGAGATGCCGCTCGTGGCGGAAGGTATGCGCAAGCTCGCCATGTTGTCTCACCTGATTATGAACGGCTCGCTACGACGTCACAGTCTGGTGCTGTGGGATGAACCGGAGGCCAATCTCAATCCGAAACTCATCCGCGTACTGGCCGCTGCCCTGGTGAACCTGGCCGCCAATGGTGTCCAGATCATGATCGCAACGCACAGCCTGTTCCTGATGCGTGAGATCTCATATCTCTCGCGGAAAGCCGAAAGAGGTGCTCCCAAAAGTGGGAAACGCAAAAAACCGAAGACGCCCGTCCGGTATTTCGCCCTGGTCAAGGGTGATGGGGTAATCGACGTGCAAGCTGGTGATGATCTGGAGGATTTGACCACCATCGCCTCCTTGGAATCAGCCGTCGATCAGGACAATCGTCTTGAAGGGGAGTACTGGGAGGAAGAAAGGTGATCACAATTTGTGAGGGCCGGCTGTGTTTTGAATTTCCGGATGAGTGGCGCGCCATCAAGTATGATGACGAGGATGGCTTTGCCTGCAGGAAGATTACCATCCCAGACACCAGGAAAGTCGATATGATCGTGCTGTCGCCGTCGGCCGTCATGCTGTTTGAAGTAAAGGACTTTCGTCACTATGCGATCGAAAATAAATGTCGATTCGATCTCGATGGTAACGATTCTCTGCATGTTGAAATAGCCAAGAAAGTGCGTGACACGCTTTCGGTGTTGATCGCGGCACATAGACAAAATGTCGATGTCCTTTTTGATGCGTGTCGCCGCACACACAAGGGCGATAAAACAGAAGTGATCCTCTTCCTTGAGGAGGATGAGGAGTGCATACGGAAATTTTCGGACAGACGTAGTAATATTCAAGATTCAATAAACATAATGTTGAAGCCGTTCAATATTCGTTGCCAGGTCCAACGCCGCCGAACGCTGCCGTCCTCGTCACCGTGGCGCGTGCGTTCTCGGGCCATGGCTGAGACAGTATAGTACGGTTTCCACCTCCAAACCGAACATGCGCGTATATTTCATCGCGCGCCCTTATCGCATGTGCGGCGACAAAAGGACGTTTGTTATCAATGCGATAATGCCACAGGAAGAAGTTCGGCCTATCGGGCCTATATCGCCATTCCCCAGGAACCCAACTTCATCAACAAGAGCATGGGGAGCTGGATTCCCTACTGATCGGGACGCGCGGCGTTCGGTCTGCCCGGCCAGGACACCGTGGAGGCGGTGGCCATGCGCTGGCGGACGATGGCGCTGATGGGCACCAGGGTGATGCCCTTGCGCGCCAGCGTCGGCAGCCACGTCCGCAGCCCCTCGATGGTGCCGTCCCGGGGGTGGCCGATGCCGATGGCGAAGCCATGCTGGCGGGCCATGTCCTCGAGCTGGGCGAGGTGGGCGCGGACGTGGCCGACGTCGTTCTCGTTGTCGATGAACACGTGGCGCTCGGCGAAGGGCACGCCGAACCGCCGGGCCAGATCCGGACCCACGGTGTCGTTGGTGGTCCGGGAGTCGAGGAACAGCAGCCCACGCTGCTTCAGAATGGCCATCACCACCGCCATGCCCCGGGCGTCGCCGGTGAACAGCGAGCCCATGTGGTTGTTGATGCCGACGGGGGCGTCGAAGCGGGCGAGGCAGGCTTCCAGGCGGTGGCGAATCTGCTCGTCGGAGGACCCGGTCAGAAGGGCGTCCGGTCCCGGGTCCACATCGGGGTTCCGCGGTTCCATGGGCACGTGGACCATCAGTTCGTGTCCGGCGGCACGGGCCATCCGGGTCTGGCCCTGAAGATCGTGGGCATAGGGCAGAAACGCCGCCGTCAGGGGTCCCGGCAGTCCGATGATCCGCGCCGATCGGCCTCTGTCCACTCCCAGGTCGTCGATGACGATGGCGATGCGCGGGCGGCCGTCGGGCGGCGGGGTGACGACGGCATTCCGGCGCCAGGGCGCCTCCGGCCCCCCCAGGGCGTCGGGGGGAACGTAAGCCAGGGCGGCCAGCTCGACCGGCGCGTCGGCGCGCAGGGTCGGCCGGTGAAGCGGGCGGGGAGGCTCGCGCGGCGGAGGCGGTGCCGACGGCGCCATCGCCATCTCGGGCGCGGGCGGGGGTGGGGGAGCGTCGGAAACCGGCTGGCCGGTCTGGCCGGTGGGCTCGGGCGGGTGATGCTGGAGGTACGAGACGTCGCCCCCCTCTTCGCCCGTTTCCGGCGCCTGGTCCATGTCATGATGGCTCAGGAACTGCGGCGGGGTGAAGGAGGCCGGAGCCGGCGGGCGGATCGGCGGGGCCTGGAGCAGCGGCTCCGACCGGGGGGTGGCGGCGGCGCTCTGGCGGAGGGACTCGGCCGACGGGGGTGCGGTGAGAAAGCCGATGCCGGTGCCGAGCACGATGCCGATGCCGAAGATCAGGCCGGCGGCCACCAGCAGCCCTTTCGGCCCCTCGGGAATCGGGATGCCGAGGAAACGGAAGGCATCGCGCACCGGGTTGGCGCGCTCCGCCGTGGCCCGCTGTCGCCGACGAGGCTGCATCCAGGGAACGAGGCCGTGCTTGCGCCTGTTCTTGCGAAACCCGAAGCGTGTCACGAGGTGTGTTTCCCTATGCGGCTGCCCGCGTCATTGCGCGCCAGGCGGCCTCGATCCTGGCGGCGAACCCCTTGCCGTCGCACATGGGGGACGTCAGGAGACGGGTCCTGAGACCGGCGCGCAGATCGGCGAGGCGGGGCAGGTCGGCCACCAGCGCCGCGGCCCTGGCGACGTAGTCGTCCGGGTCCGTCGCCACCATCTCGCCGAGGCCGACGGCATGCAGGATCGTCTCGCTGACCCGGCCGGCCCAGCGATCGCAGTCCAGGGTCACCACCGGCACTCCCATCCACAGGGCCTCCAGCGTGGTGATGCCGCCACCAAAGGGGAAGGTGTCGAGGGCCACGTCGATGCGGTGATAGGTGGTGAACAGCCCCGGCCACGGCGAGCGCGCCTCGAGGATCAGCCGGTCGCCCGCAATGCCATGGCTGGCGAAGGCGGCCCTCAGGCCCTCGCGGACACCGGGATCACCGTACTGGAACGACTTCAGCAGCAGACGCGATCCCGGAACCGCCGACAGCGCTCTTGCCCATAGGGCAACGACGTGCGGGGTGATCTTGACGCGATTGTTGAGGCTGCCGAAGGTGGGCGGATGGCCGTCCGCGGCGGGGAGAGGGGAGACCTCGACCGAGACGCCCCGCGGCGGGCCATAGCACAGGTAGGTGCCGGGCAGGCGCCAGACCGTCTCGGTGAACAGATGCTCCTCGCCCGGCCGCACCACGTGGTCGTCGGCCAGGATATAGTCCATGGCGGCGAGGCCGGTGCTGCCGCAGTAGCCGATCCAGGTCACCTGGACCGGAGCCGGCCGGCGGGCGAACACCGGCAGGCGGGTTCCCCCCGCGTGCCCGGACAGGTCCACCAGGATGTCGATGCCATCCTCGCGCACCAGGGCGGCGACGGCCTCGTCGCTCATGCCGACGGTGGAGCGCCAGCGGTCACTGGCCGCCCGCAGGTGGTTCGTCATGGCGTCCGGCCTGGGGCTGTCGCAGTAGCAGGTGACCTCGGTGCCGACACGGTCATGGTGCTCCAGAACCGGCGCGATGAAGTACCCCACCGGATGGTTGATGAGGTCGGCCGAGAGAAACCCGATCCTGAGGCGCCCCTTCGGATCGACGGCTTTGCGCGTCTCCGGCGATGCGTGCGCTCCGACACGGTCCGCCCAGCGGCGGGCGGTGGCGGCGATGGCGGCGGGAGAGGTCTCCGGCGAATAGTGCATGCACATGAGCAGGTTGGTGTGGGCCAGCAGGTAGTCGGGCTCCACCGCCAGCGCCCGCACATAGCTCTCCATCGCCTCGGCGAGACGCCCATGGTCCTTCAGCGCGTTGCCGAGATTGTTGAGGGACATCACGTTGTCGGGCTTCAGGGCCAGGGCCTGGCGAATACGGTCGATGGCCTCGGTTGGACGGTCCAGTTCGAGCAGCGCCAGTCCGGCGTTGACGTGGGCATCGATGTAATCGGCGGCGAGCGCCACCGCTCGTTCGAAGTGGGCGAGCGCCTGTCCGGGCTGGTTGCGGGCAAGGTGGATGAGGCCCAATCCATTGTGGGAGAGGGGGTGGCCGGGATCGATCTCCAGCGCCCGCTGGAAGCAGGCCGTGGCCTCGTCGTATCGCCCGAGAGCGTTGAGGGCGCTGCCAAGACTGGAGTGAGCCAGCGCGTGGGTGGGGTCGATGGCGATGGCCTGGTGGAACGAGGGGATGGCTTCCTCGTAACGGTCGAGGACCAGCAGGGCATTGCCCAGGTTGCTCATGGCCGGGAGCAGGGTCGGCTCCACCGCCAGCGCGGCCCGGAAAAGGTCAAGGGCATCGGTGACGCGGTTCTGGTCGATGCGCACGCGGCCCAGGTCGACCAGGACCGCGGCATTGTCTGGTGCCAGGGCCAATGCGCGCTCCAGGGACACCGCGGCATTCTCGAGACGTCCCCGTCGGTGCTGGCAGACCCCAAGCAGATGGTGCAGATCCGGAATATGGGGGGCGGCGACGATCGCCCGGCTGAAATAGTCCGCGGCGCCGTCGTCGTCACCGGCGGTCTTGGCGATGATGCCGTGAAGATGCAGGCACCCCGGATGATCGGGACTCACCTCCAGAATGGCATGCAGGATCCCGACCGCTTCATCGACTCTGCCGGACTCATGGGCCGCCACGGCAAGGGTGAAGGCCTCGGCTATGGTGGTCACTCGCGGTCTCTCCAGCGTTTCAGCAGCAGGGAGTTGGATACCACACTGACGCTGGAAAACGCCATCGCCGCGCCGGCAATCACCGGGCTGAGCAGCCCGGCCGCCGCCAGGGGCAGGGCCAGCACGTTGTAGATCATGGCCCAGAACAGGTTCTGGCGAATCTTGCGCCAGGTGGCCCGCGACAGGGAAACGGCCGCCGGCAGCAGTGCCGGATCTCCCCGCATCAGGGTCACTCCCGCCGCCTGCATGGCGACGTCGGTGCCGGTGCCCATGGCCACGCCGACGTCGGCGGCGGCCAGGGCGGGGGCATCGTTGATGCCGTCACCGACCATGGCGACGACCGCTCCCCCCGCCCGCAGGGATTGCACCGCGGCGGCCTTGTCGGCGGGCAGGATCTCGGCCAGTACCCGCTGAATTCCCAGCGTTTCCGCCACGGCACCGGCGGTGGCCCGGTTGTCTCCGGTCAGCATCACCGCCTCCACCCCAAGGGCCCGCAGCCGGTCCACCGCCATGCGGGCCGAGGCCCTGACCGGGTCGCTGGCGGCGATCAGGCCCAGCAGGGTCCCGCTCTCCTCGGCCAGCCACATCACCGTCCGCCCCCGGCCCTCGAGGGCGGCGGCGGTCGCCGAATGGTCGGCGATGGCGATGGCGGAGTCCTCCATCAGGCGGCGGCTCCCCAGCAGCAGGGTCCGGCCCTCCACCTCCGCCCGCGCGCCCCGGCCGGCCAGAGCCTGGAACCCGGAACAGGGGGGAGGAACGATCCCCTCGCGCTCGGCACCGGCAAGCACGGCACGGGCCAGCGGGTGCTCGCTCCCCTGCTGTACCGCCGCCGCCAGGCGCAGCACGGTCGGCACGTCGGCGCCGACGGGGACGACGTCGCTCACCGTCGGCCGACCCTCGGTCAAGGTTCCGGTCTTGTCGAAGGCGACGACGGTGACCTGGTGCGCCATCTCCAGGGCCAGGGCGTCCTTGATCAGAATGCCCCGGCGGGCGGCAACGCCGGTGCCGACCATGATGGCGGTCGGCGTGGCGAGGCCAAGGGCGCAGGGGCAGGCGATCACCAGCACCGACACCGCGGCGACGAAGGCGTGCTCGGCGTCGCCGCCCACCAGCCACCAGCCGAGGAAGGCGGCGACGGCGATGGCCACCACCACCGGCACGAAGACGGCGGAGACACGGTCCACCAGCCGCTGCACCGGCGCCTTGCTGGCCTGGGCGTTCTCCACCAGGCGGATGATGCGGGCGAGGGTCGAGCCGGCCCCGACCGCCGTGGCCCGCACCCGCAGCAGCCCCCCGCCGTTCACGGCCCCGCCGGTGACCGGATCGTCGGGGGTCTTGTCCACCGGCAGGCTCTCCCCGGTGAGGAGGGACTCGTCCACCTGGCTCTCGCCCTCGATCACGATGCCGTCCACCGGCAGCCGCTCGCCGGGGCGGACCACCACCACGTCGCCGGTGGTGACCTCATCCGCCGGGATCTCGACCACCCGGCCGTCCCGCTCCACCCGCGCCGTGTCGGGCCGCAGACGCATCAGGGCATGGATGGCGTCGGCGGCGCCGCGCCTGGCCCTCACCTCCAGCCACTTGCCCAGCAGCACCAGGGTGATCACCATGGTCGCGGCTTCGAAATACAGGTCGGGCATGGCGCCCGGGGGGGCGCTCAGGGCCCGCCAGGCACTGAGGCCATAGGCGGCGCTGGTGCCGAGGGCGACCAGCACGTCCATGTTGCCGGCGCCACCCCTCAGGGATGCCCAGGCCCCGGCATAGAACCGTCCGCCCGCCCACACCTGCACCGGCGTCGCCAGGGCAAGCTGGACCAGGGGGTGCAGCATCACATGAACCCCGAGGACGTCGAACACCATCTGCGCCGCCAGCGGCAGCGTCAGCAGGGCCGACACCGCCAGCATCATGAGGTCGCGACGCTGCTGCCGGACCGCCTGCTCGTCCTGATCGGCGCGGTCCGAGGCGGTGGCCGGAGGCAGGGCAGCCTGGAAACCCGCCCCCGCGACCGCCGCCATCAGCCGCTCGGGGATGACCGTTCCGGGATCGTACCGAATGTCGGCGCGCTCGCCGGCCAGGCTGACGACGGCGGACTCGACACCCGGCACCCTGGCCAGCACCTTCTCGAGCCGGGTCGAGCAGGCGACGCAGGTCATGCCGCCGATCTGTAGAGACAGGTCGCAGGAGGGGGGAGGTGTGTCGCTCATGGACTACCATGATGGCCTCGGCGCGCGAAAGGTCAAGACCCGCCGGCAAATCTCATTCTGATCACCAAAGGGGGCGCACTGGGAGAGTGAAAACGAAACGATTTGGGAGCGGGGAGGTAGCCCCAAATTGTCCCCGTGAGTTGAAACACTTTTCTGACTCTGAGGACCCGATTCGGGTCAACGGGACAAGTCCTCGACCAGCGCGGCGGCATCGTCGCGCTGGGGGCCTGGCGGCAGGGTGGCGGCGGCCCGTTTCAGCCAGTGGAGAGCCTCCGTCCGGTCGGCGGCCACCCCCTCCCCGTCCCCGTCCAGATGGAGAATACCGAGATTGAAGGCTGCCTTCGCCTCTCCCTTGTCCGCCGCCAGCCGGTACCAGCGGGCGGCCTCCGTCGGATCGGCGGCAACGCCGTCCCCGGTCTGCAGCATGATGGCCAGATTGAAGGCGCTTTTCGGTTCGCCCTGCTCCGCCGCCAGGCGATACCAGCGGATGGCTTCCACCGGATCGCGCGCAACCCCCCGGGCGAGATCATAGGCCAGGCCAAGATTGAACCGTCCCTTGGCGTACCCCTGCTCCGCCGCCTGGCGGTAGAGGTCAAACGACCGCCGGTAGTCGGGCGCCACCCCGAGCCCCTCCTCGTACATGGCGCCAAGGGCCGTCCGCCCCTTGGCCGATCCCTGGGCGGCGGCCCGACCGAGCCAATCGAGCGCCCCCGCGAAATCCGGCGCGCCCAGGTCCCCGTTGCCCAGCAGCAGCCCAAGTCCAACCTGGCCCTTGACCTCCCCCCGCTCCGCCGCCAGACGATACCAGCGGGCGGCCTCGCCCGGATCGCGGGCCGGCACGCCGAGAGCGTTGTCATACATGTACCCAAGGTTGTACATGGCATTCAAGTCCCCAGCCTCGGCCGCCAGGCGATACCAGTACAGGGCCTGGGCAAAATCCGGCGGCACCCCCTCGCCCCCGTTCTGGTACATCACGCCGAGGCTGTTGGCGGCGGGGGCATGGCCGGCCGCCGCCGCCTTTCGCCACCACGTGGCGGCGGCGGCAAAGTCCTGCGCAAGTGCCGCCTCGTTGCCACGGAGACTCAACGCCTGAGCCTCTCCGGTCTCGGCGGCCTGGAGCAATGACGAGCATCCCACCGTCCATGCGCCAACTCCCAGCACCAGAAGCGGCCTTGCGATCCGGTACGCCCCGATCCGGTACGCCCAGGTCCTGATTGTATTTCGCGACATCGGTCCTCCTGGCCGGGGATGAGTCCCATTCTTATCAGCCCTACCCCATCGAGGGGGAGGTCATTTTTTGCGGGAAACGGACCGTTTCTACAGCGAAACCCCTACAGCGCGTTTGTCCAGACTTGAGTGCATACGGTCGCTTCCGGGGGAAGAAGGGAGTCCGGATTCCGAAGACATTTTCAGGCTCTGAGCCGAGCGGCGGCTTCATCGTGGCCTGGTCCTCGGCCGAATGGTGCGGATCATGGCGTCGCCTGACATGATCAGCCTCACATACCCTGATCGGTGACGCGGAATGCCCCGATCCAAAGCCTTATGGAAGCCCCCTGTTCCCATCGCGAACGGCCCTGCCGGCGCGCCGGCAAACCCTAGTTGGGATAACCCGGCTGAGGCCTCGCTTTATACGCAATGTCGCTCGAAACATTTTCGCATTAGATGTAAGGTCATGTGATTGGACCAATGACGGGGAAAATCACCACCGCGCTGGAATTGCTTTCTTTTTACGATTTCGATCCCGAATGTCGACGCCATCGCCTAATGGCAAGACAAAGCTCACGCCGGGAATGGAGGCGACCAATGAGCATGAAGATCCTGTTCGTCGAGGAAGATGTCAATCTGCTGGGTGCCATCAAACACCAGTTCCGCAAGGATTATGCGATCGAGACCGCAACCAGCGGCAAGGATGCGCTGTTTGCCGTCAGTTCGCAGTCTTCCTTTGCGGTCGTGGTATCCGGCGTGCCGGGTACGGATGGCATCAAGTTTCTCAAGGCCATGGGGAGCACCTCCCCCGACACGATCCGCGTCATGCTGACCGCCAACGCCGGCCCGCAAACGGTGGTGGACGCGGTCAACGAGGCGAACGTTTTCCGCCTCCTGACCAAGCCGTGCCGTCCCGATCAGATCATGGCCACGGTGGACGCCGCCCTGGCCCAGCATCGGCTGGCCAACGCGAAGAACGTCATGCTGGAAAAAGACCCTGGTCGGCAGCGTCAGGATCCTGATCGACATCCTGTCGATGAATGCGCCGGCGGCGCTGGCACGGGCCAGGCTGGTGCGGGAGTGGGTGCGAAAGCTGCCCAAGACCCTGGTGACGAATGCCTGGCAGATGGAGTTCGCGGCCATGCTGGCCCCGTTGGGCATGGTCACGCTTCCCCCGGAGATCCTGACCGCATTGGAGAGTGGTGCGGCGCTGACCGACTCGCAAAGGGTCATCGTCAGCAAGGCTCCCGAAGCCGCGTATAAACTTATCGTCAACATTCCCCGTCTCGAGGCCGTCGCCGAGGCCGTACTGTTGCAGGATAAAGGGTTCGATGGGACCGGCTTTCCCACGCGTGGTCCGAAGGGAACGGAGATTCCCCTGCATGCTCGCCTGCTGAAAATCCTGCGTGACCTGAGCAAGGTGACGAACAAGTTCAATCCTTCTCCCGCGGCATTCGACGAGCTTGACGCAATGCGGGACCTGTACGACCCGGATCTGCTGCATATCGTCAGGGAATACCTGGTACTGCCGGAGACACTGCAGGACGTCCTGGGCGAAACGTCAGAGACACCGGCCGCCGATCCAGCGGTGGCGGAAAATAGCGGCCGTTTCGTCGTCAAGGACGTCCCGTTCAGTCTGTTGCTGCCGGGCTGCGTTCTGGTCTCCGATCTTGAGCTGGACTGCGGCCACCTGATCCTCGCCTCCGGAACGCGGGTGACCGACGCGCTGCTCGAACGGCTGCGCACCCTGCGCCGAAGCCGCCGGATCAAGGAGCCGATCCGGATCAAGGAGGCGGTGGGGTGATGGGGTAGGGGGTAGGGGCGACCCTCGTACTGCCTTCAGGGCAATCGGGTGAACCTATCAAAAGCCCTCTCCCCCCTCTTCCGGGGGGAGAGGGTTGGGTGAGGGGG